>JARGFM010000004.1 GCA_029210725.1 Bacteroidales bacterium
GCCGGAAGCCTGAGAAAACCAAACAGACTCAATATCAAAAAAGGAAGAAACGACAGGAAGCAGCTGAAAGAAATCAAATCGAAGGCAAGTTCGGACAGGGAAAAAACGGATATAACCTGAATCAGATCCGGGCAAGGCTGAAGGATACTTCAGAAAGCTGGATTGCATGTATCTTCTTCGTGATGAACCTCATCCACTATGAGGCTAATCACTTTTTTGGCTCTATTTTTAGCCTGCCGGATGCCTTGACAGGCTGGACAACCTCTGTTACCGTCCGCCTGGAAGCATTTTTTGCGGAGCAACGGACAATCGTCAGTACTCAGGGCCGAGAAATAATGTTTTATTAAATGACTTTTTCAGCAGACCCTATTTAATATAATGCCTAACCGTAGCGAAGCGGAGCTCGACGAAGTCAATTATAGGACAATCTGCATAAACCTCAAATAATTAACATTTTATGCGCTGGCCTGTGCGTCTATTTACCTGAGCGACCAGGCGAAGGCAAGCGGCGAAATATTGTAGAAAGCTGTGAAGATAGCCAGGATGTCGACCTAAATGAGAAAGCCCGGATATAAGCATCTCTGCCAGCGCAGATATAATATCAACCGTAGCGAAGCGGAGCTCGACGAAGTCAATTATAGGACAAGGATTACCGGTGAGGATGGATCCAGCCAAAGCTGCTTAAGCTGGAGAAGGTCGCAAATTGCTTCAACATAAAATCGGTACCGATATAGGACCTGGAAAAGCTCCTATATCTGATTTTATGTTAATCAGGGAACCTGAAAGCAATTTGCTTTGAATGTCCTATAATTAATGTTATGTTAAATAGAAAATATAAACAGAAAGGGAGATATTCTGATATACCTCCCCTTCATTATTGTATCGACCTGTAAGTTTTTCGACTTACAGATTTTCCTTTAAGGCCTTCACACGCTCATATTGATCGGTCATCTCCTCCTTGTAATAGATTCTCTGAAGCAGATCAAGAGTTTCATATTTAACACCCTCGTTCTCTGAATTCAGTTCATATGCTTTCTCCAGAATTGGAATAGCCGCCTGGTACTTCACTTTACCAAGTTCTATGAGTTGATTACGGATGTTTTCGTCCTGCTCATCATTACTCCTTTCGAAGAAATCAGCTCCCTGGAGATAATAGATATAGCCCAGATCGTACCATACGTAATAAATGGACGGATCAATCTCTCCGGCCTTATTGTACGCTTCAATGGCTTTGTCAATAGCTTCCACTTCTTCTTTATTGATCAGCATGCGGCCCAGCCAGTAATATGATTCCGGGATTTCCGGATTATTCTCCACCACACTCTCCATAAAAGCGATCCCTTCATCAATATCTTTCATCTGGATATAAGTATCAGCAATATTAGCTATAACACTCACGGTATCCGGATACTTTTCGTAGGCTTCTTTGAGGATTTCCAGTGCGCTAACCGTATCGCCCAGACTCATATAATCCATTTTAATCTGCAGATAGGTATTGGGACCACCAAAATCGGCAGCTGCCAGCTGCTTGTAGTAATTGATGGACTTATTATAAAGCTCGTCGTTATCTGTCTTAGCAGCAATCTCCCTGGATATGATACCCGAATACTGCACCATTACGGTATCCAGTTCGCCGGCAAACAGGTCCAGCTGATTGATCTGCAATACATCTTCAAAACAGTCCAATGCTCCTTTATAATCTTCTGAATAATAGTCATTTACACCCTGTCTCTTTAACATTGCCTTTACTTCGATTAAACCCTCCTTTATCCTGGACTCCAGCTTACCTCCTTCATCCAGCTCAAGGGCTTTTTTATAAGCTTCCATGGAAACCTTCAGAGGTTCTTCGTGAATGGGATTCACTCTCACCCACTGTTGCAGCACTCCATCGATAAAAATATATTTCATATTCTCATAAATGTAAGTCTCTTTCTGAGAGCCATCCTCCATGGTTTCGTTTTCAATACTTAAGGGTTGCTTGTAGAAAAGAATGAGCATCTTTGTATCCATGCCCTCCTGGACCTGTTCCAGTCCGATGTTAAAGACATCCTGGAAGAGTTCTCCCCTATCCATCCAGGTTTTGGCTTTCAAACTCTTTTTTGCGTCCTGAATGTTTGCATCATTTTTTTCTACTTTCTTTTTAACCGTATTGGCATTCAGCAGAACTACAGTGGTACCCAGGTCCTGGGCATTCAGTCCAATTACAGCTGTGGCAAAGATTACCAGTGTGATTAACTTTCTCATATTGATTGTGATTAATTTGACTTTAAAAATACAACTTTACCTTATACCTTCAAATAGAATGCCAGAACAGTTTCCTATTCTTCAACAGCCTCAGTATCTGTCTCGTTATCATCACCGTTTTCGCTGTTAGCCGGTACCTGAGTAGCAGCAGCAATCTGATCTCCATCTCTGAGATTTATCAGCCTCACCCCCTGCGTGTTACGTCCCATTACCCGGATGCCTCTTACAGCCAGCCTGATAGCAATCCCGTTTTCAGTAATAATCATCAGGTCATCCTCATCGGTCACCGCTTTCATGGCAATGAGATTACCGGTTTTCTCCGTGATATTGATCGTTTTAACTCCTTTTCCGCCCCGGTTGGTGAACCGGTAGTCGTCCAGAATGGAGCGTTTTCCAAAACCATTTTCTGAGATTACCAGAATATCTTTTTCTTCGGGTTTGGCAGTTATCATACCAACCACTTCATCCTTCGGCCCTCCGAGGGTCACCCCTTTGACGCCGGATGCGGTCCGGCCAACCGCCCTGACGGTATCTTCATGAAAACGAATGGCCTTGCCCGAACGAACCGCCAGCATCATCTCCATGTCTCCGTCGGTCAGCCTGGCATCCAGGAGAGTATCTCCTTCCCTGACCAGAATCGCATTGATCCCGTTCTGCCGTGGCCGTGAGTAGGCCTCCAGCCTGGTCTTCTTGATCACACCCTTCTTGGTAGCCAGGACAATGTAGTTGTTGTTGATGTAGTCGTTGTCTTTCAGGTCTTTCACATTGACAAAGGTTTTTACTGTATCCTCCGATTCAATGTTAATCAGATTCTGGATGGCTCGTCCCTTGGTAGCTCGTGCCCCCTCAGGAATCTGATATACCTTGAGCCAGTAGCACTTCCCGTTTTCAGTAAAAAACAGAATGGTATTGTGCATGGTGGCCACAAACATATTCACCATAAAGTCCTCGTCCCTGGTGGCGCCTCCTTTGGCACCCACTCCCCCCCTGTTCTGGGTCCTGAACTCATGCAGCGGGGTTCGCTTGATATAGCCCAGTTTGGAGATGGTAATCACCATGTCATCGTCCGAATAGAAGTCCTCGGGATCGAATTCCCCTTCATCGGGTACCAGAGCGGTTCTTCGTTCATCCCCAAATTTCTCTTTTACATCCAGAAGCTCCTCCTTAATGATCTCCATACGCAAGCCCTCATCAGAAAGAATTTTTTTATAGTACTCGATCATCTTGATTAATTCCTCAAACTCAGCGCGTATCTTATCACGTTCGAGGCCCACCAGTCGCTGAAGCCTCATATCCAGAATGGCCCTGGCCTGGATCTCCGTAAATCCGAACTTCTCCATCAGCCCTTCCCGGGCCTCATCGGGTGTTTTGGACGCTCTGATCAGCGCAATCACCTCATCAATATGATCCAGCGCCTTCAGAAGCCCTTCTAGAATATGAGCCCTCTTCTGGGCCTGATCAAGATCATACTGGGTACGGCGAACCACCACGTCGTGCCGGTGATTCACAAAATAGGTAATAATCTGTTTCAGGTTCAGTGTGCGTGGCCTTCCCTTGACCAGTGCAATGTTATTAACATTGAAGGATGTCTGTAACTGCGTGTATTTCAATAAGTTATTTAGAACAACATGGGCGCTTGCATCCCTTTTGATAATGATCACTATACGCATTCCCTGCCGGTCCGATTCATCATTAATGTAGGAAATCCCCTCGATCTTCTTTTCATTGATCAAATCGGCAGTTTTGCGAATCAATTCAGCCTTATTTACCAGGTAGGGAATCTCCGTTATTATTATCTTTTCCCGTCCCGAATCGGTAACCTCAATTTCACTTTTGGCCCTTACAACAATCCTTCCCCTGCCAGTCTCATAGGCCTCCTTCACCCCATTATACCCGTAAATGATCCCCCCTGTGGGAAAATCCGGAGCTTTCAGGATCTCGGTAAGCTTGCTGATCTCAATGTCATAATCATTGATATAGGCCACGATGGCATCCACCGCATCACTCAGGTTATGGGGCGGCATATTGGTGGCCATACCCACTGCGATACCGGATGTTCCATTGATAAGTAAAGTCGGTATGCGGGTAGGCATCACCGTCGGTTCTTCCAGGGTATCATCAAAATTCAGCTGAAAGTCCACCGTGTTCTTATCCAGGTCGGCCATGCTCTCCTCCGCGATCTTCCGCAAACGTGCTTCAGTATACCTCATGGCCGCAGGGCTGTCCCCGTCCACCGATCCAAAGTTTCCCTGTCCTTCCACCAGCGGATATCGCAAGGACCACTGCTGAGCCATTCTTACCATGGCATCGTATACGGATGAGTCCCCGTGCGGATGGTACTTACCCAACACCTCTCCTACTATTCTTGCAGATTTCTTATAAGGTCTGTTGGAAAAGATTCCCAGTTCCGACATTCCAAAAAGGACCCTGCGATGAACTGGCTTCAGACCATCTCTAACATCCGGCAATGCCCGTGAAACGATTACCGACATCGAGTAATCGATGTAAGCGGATTTCATTTCCTCCTCAATATTGATCCTCAGTATTTTTTCTCCTTCCGCCATCTGTTTACAACTAATTAATTATCAATATTTTATATGCTGATTATCCAGCTGCTTTAATAACACACGAAAATAGTCATTTCCACCCTAAAAACCTTGATTTAATTGCGCTTTTATTAACAGTGAACTGTTTATAATAGATGAGTGTTTTATTGATAATCTCATGCCTTATTAGTTACTTTGCCGTATGGATGCACAGTTTTCACAAAGGATAAAAGACGTACTTGGATACAGCAAGGAGGAAGCCATCAGGCTTGGCAACTCTCACATCAGCGTAGAGCACCTTTTTCTGGGGATTCTGAGGGACGGAGAAGGATTGGCTATTGATGTGCTCGTTGTTCTGGGAGTTGAACTTTACGACCTGAGAATGGCTATTGAAAAGGCTATACGGAACGACCAGCCCTCGACCGTGACAGACCCTGACAGTCTGCCTCTTCTGAAAAGCGCGGAGAGAATCCTTAAGCTAACACACCTGGAGGCACGTTCTATGAAAGAAAAGACCATCGATACCAATCATCTTCTCCTGGCTATCCTTAAGGATGATAACAATTATGCCACGAGGTACCTGGTGGAGAATGATATTACCTATAATAAGGTGAAGCAGGAGATTTCAGAATCTCAGCCCGAAAACCAGGCAGATTTTCCCGGAGATGAAGATGAGGAGGGTAAAGGTCCTTTTGGCAGCGGAGGCGGCGGAGGACATCCCGGAGGTTCGAAAGGTGGTCCGGGCGCTTCTCAAAAGAGCAGTTCTGACACTCCGGTCCTGGATAATTTTGGAATTGACCTGACCAAGGCTGCCGAAGAGGACCGGCTGGATCCCATTGTTGGCAGGGAAATAGAAATTGAGCGATTGGCGCAGATCCTGAGCCGTCGTAAAAAGAACAACCCCATCCTTATCGGGGAACCCGGAGTGGGTAAATCTGCCATTGCTGAAGGACTTGCACTAAGGATTATTCAGCGAAAAGTGAGTCGTGTTCTGTTTGACAAGCGCGTAGTTACCCTTGATCTGGCTTCCATTGTGGCCGGTACAAAATACCGGGGGCAATTTGAGGAACGTATGAAGGCCATCCTCAATGAACTTACCAAGAATCCGGGAATCATCCTCTTTATCGATGAGATTCATACGATTGTCGGAGCCGGAGGGGCCACCGGTTCCCTGGATGCAGCCAATATGCTGAAGCCGGCTCTGGCCAGAGGTGAAATACAATGCATTGGGGCAACGACCCTGGATGAATACAGACAGCATATCGAAAAAGATGGAGCTCTGGAACGAAGGTTTCAGAAGGTGTTGATCGATCCTACCTCGCCGGAGGAAACCATCGATATTCTCAAGAATATCAAGGAACGCTATGAGATCCATCACAATGTAAATTATACGGATGACGCCATCAAGGCCTGCGTGAAGCTTACGCAGCGCTACATCAGTGATCGTCACCTTCCGGACAAAGCGATAGACGCCCTGGATGAAGCAGGATCAAGAGTTCATATTTCCAACATTGTGGTTCCCGATCAGATCGTCAACCTGGAAAAAGAAATTGAAGTAACAAAACAAGATAAGATTCAGGCAGTCAAGAATCAGAACTTCGAAAAAGCTGCGAGCTACCGGGATAAAGAGAAGGAGTTACTGGACAGGCTCGATTCTGAAAAGAAAAAATGGGAGAAAGAGCTCTCTCAGAACCGGGAAACCGTGGATGAAGAGAAAGTAGCAGAAGTGGTGGCCATGATGACGGGTGTACCCGTTCAGCGGATTGCTCAGGCCGAGGGTGCCAGGCTCCTGAAAATGGCCGATGAACTCCGTGGAAGTGTGATTGGTCAGGATGAAGCCATCAGCAAGGTGGTCAAATCCATCCAGCGCAACAGGGCCGGACTGAAAGATCCCAATAAACCGATCGGGACCTTTGTATTCCTGGGACCCACCGGGGTTGGAAAAACACAAATGGCCAAGGTCCTGGCCGAATACCTCTTTGAGTCCATCGACAACCTGATTCGTATCGACATGAGCGAGTATATGGAGAAATTTTCCGTATCCAGGCTGGTGGGTGCTCCTCCGGGATATGTGGGTTATGAAGAGGGTGGTCAGCTTACGGAAAAAGTGCGCCGTAAGCCCTATGCCGTGGTTCTGCTCGATGAAATAGAAAAGGCCCATCCAGATGTGTTCAATATACTGCTGCAGGTTCTGGATGAGGGCCAGCTGACAGATAGCCTGGGAAGGCGCGTGGACTTCCGGAACACCATCGTGATCATGACCTCCAATATCGGGACACGAGAATTGAAAGATTTCGGTCAGGGAGTTGGCTTTGCTACAAAAGCCAGGCAAAACGCTGCCAATGAATATTCCAAAGGGGTCATTCAGAAAGCTTTAAAACGGGCTTTTGCTCCCGAATTCCTGAACCGTATCGACGATGTCGTACTCTTTAATACCCTTTCCAGGGAGGATATCCATAAAATCATTGATATTGAACTGAAAGGGCTCTATGAAAGAGTAGCAACACTTGGCTACGGAATCAAACTTTCCGACGAGGCCAAAGATTATGTATTGGATAAAGGCTATGATATTCAGTACGGCGCCAGACCCCTGAAGCGCGCCATCCAGAAATACCTTGAAGATCCCATGGCCGAAACGATCATCAAATCGTCCATGGTTGAAGGCGATACCATGATGGTGAATTTTGATAAGGAGAACGAGGAAATAACGGTCTCCATCAAAAAGAAGAAATCGCTGCCTAAATCGAAGGAAAACAAGGAGTTGCCCGAAGGAAAAAAAGAGCTGCCCGAAGGAGAGGAAATAGCCTAGAACTGATCCGGCACTCCATAGAGGTCAAATTCACCGGCCCCGGTAATTCTTACCTGGTAAAAATTACCAGGGGTGAGTTCCTGTTTGTCTTCTACCAGGACCTCATTGTCAACTTCCGGAGAGTCATACTGGGTTCGCCCCACATAATATCCCCCTTCTTTCCTGTCGATCAAAACCTTAAATGCTTTCCCAATCTTCTCGTTGTTGAGTTCCAGGGAAATTCCCTGCTGCAGTTCCATGATGGTTGAAGCGCGTTTCGATTTGAGCCGGGCCGGAACCGTGTCTTTGTAGAATTTGTATGCCGTTGTATCCTCTTCATGAGAGTAGGGAAAAACACCCAGCCTGTCAAATCTGAATTCAGTGATAAACTGGAGCAATTCAGAAAATGCCTCTTCAGTTTCCCCCGGAAAACCGGTAAGCACCGTGGTCCGCAGGGCCACACCGGGCACCTTCGCACGGAAAAGATTTAATAAGTTCTCAAGGTCTTCCCTGTTATGCCCCCTGCCCATGGCTTTAAGAACAGGATTGTTCACGTGCTGGATGGGAATATCCAGGTAGTTGCAAATCTTCTCTTCGGAAGCCATCAGATCGATTACCTCTTCCGGAAAACCGGTAGGAAAAGCATAATGAAGACGGATCCATTCCAGATCCTTGATCTTAACCAGCTGCCTGAGCAATTCGGGAAGTGCCCTGTTCCCATAGAGATCCATCCCGTAATTGGTCAGATCCTGCGCAATCAGGATCAACTCCCTGACCCCATGACGAACCAGATTCTGACTCTCATTTATCAGATCCTCCACAGAGATGGATTGCTGCACGCCACGTATTCCTGGAATGGCACAAAAGGCACAGGAGCGGTTGCACCCTTCCGATATCTTTAAATAGGCATAGTGGGAAGGAGTTGTAAGTACGCGTTCATGAAGCAGGAGCTGATCCAGCTTGCTGCCCATGGCCTCAAGGATGGCGGGCATTTCCCAAACCCCGTAAAATCCATCCACTTCAGGCATTTCCGCACTTAGGTCCTCTTTGTAACGCTCTGAAAGACAGCCCATCACAAAAAGTTTCCTGATCGTGCCACGCTTTTTCTCCTCCACATAGGACAAAATCGTATCTACCGATTCCTCTTTGGCATCCAGGATAAATCCGCAGGTATTGATGATTACCACATCTGCGTTTGCTTCATAGGTATTATGAAGCACCTGGTAACCTGAGGCACGGAACTGTGCGAGCAGGTGTTCGGAATCGACCAGGTTTTTGGAGCAACCCAGTGTAAGAATATGGACAGTCATTCGTGGCTGAATAAGCTGTCCACAAATTCATTACGGTCAAAAATCTGAAGATCTTCCAGTTTTTCGCCAATACCGATATACTTCACCGGGATATGGAACTGGTCAGAAATACCCAGCACCACCCCTCCTTTGGCAGTTCCATCCAGTTTCGTAAGAGCCAGTGCATTCACCTCTGTGGCTATGGTAAACTGCTTCGCCTGTTCAAAGGCGTTCTGTCCTGTCGATCCATCCAGAATTAAGAGGATCTCATGGGGTGCCTCCGGGATCACCTTCTGCATAACACGCCTGATCTTACTGAGTTCATTCATCAGGTTCACCTTATTGTGTAAGCGGCCTGCAGTATCAATGATAACCACATCAGCATTCCCGGACACCGCAGAAGAAAGGGTGTCGAAGGCCACCGAAGCGGGGTCCGAACCCATTGGCTGCTTCACGATATCAACCTCTACCCGTTCGGCCCATACAGAAAGTTGATCCACTGCTGCTGCCCGGAAGGTGTCGGCCGCTCCCAAAAGGACCTTCTTCCCTCCTTTCTTGAAATGATAGGCCAGTTTTCCAATGGTTGTGGTTTTTCCAACTCCATTCACTCCAACCACCATAATGACATAGGGAGAAGCAGGCAGGGGATCTTCGAAAGCGCTGACGACTCCGGAATTGTTTTCCTCCAGAAGAAGAACGATCTCCTCTTTTAAGATTGCATTTAACTCATTTACATTTAAAAACTTATCTACAGAAACCCGGGTTTCTATCCGTTCAATGATCCTCAGGGTGGTGTCCACCCCCACATCCGAAGTGATGAGTACCTCTTCCAGCTTATCCAGAACCTCATCGTCAACCCGGGATTTCCCAACAACAGCTCTGGACAGTTTCTTGAAAACACTCTCCTTGGTCTTCTCCAGTCCTCTATCAAGATTCTTCTTCTTTTCTGAAGTAAAAAGTCCCATACCGATTAAAAAAAAGCTTCCTTAAAATTAAGAAAGCTTTATGATTATATATGATTGACAATGATTAGTTACCAAAGAAATCTTTGATATGGTCATTGTGCACCATCTCTTCTTCGAAGATGTAAGCTCCGGATTTGGGGGAACGCACCATTTTGATGCACTTGGTGAAATTTCTTCCCTCTCCGCTCTGCAAACTTGCTACTACTTTCTTAGCCATTTTTCAGATCTTATTTGATTTCGCGATGAACAGTTACTTTTTTCAATATGGGATTGTACTTCTTCAGCTCAAGCCTGTCAGGGGTATTCTTCCTGTTCTTGGTTGAAATATACCGTGAAGTACCAGGCATTCCACTCTCTTTATGCTCAGTGCATTCGAGAATTACCTGTACCCTGTTTCCTTTACCTTTTTTAGCCATTTCCTAGTCTCTTAGTAAGATTTTAAAAATCCTTTCTTAACAGCGTCATCCAGAGTAGCTTTCAGACCGTTCTTATTGATGGTGCGAATTGCCTGAGCAGAAACGCGGAGACTTACATACCTGTCTTCTTCTTCAAGATAAAACTTCTTATCGAAGAGATTCGGCTGGAAGGTTCTTTTAGTCCTTCTCTTAGAGTGAGATACGTTGTTTCCCACCATCATCTTCTTACCTGTTATCTGACAAATTTTCGACATTTTTCCTTATAATTTCAGATCGATTCTTCTAACGAGGCGCAAAGTACGCAATTATTTATCAAATAATCAAACATTCCATTCAAAAAAAGCCCTTCATATACTTCAGCGAAAACCGAAGCTTTACCGGCTGGCTTTAAGATTGTCCAGAATTAAACGGCGAAGAAGCTGAAGAGCGGTGCTGCTGGCCTGGTCTATGATTCTTTCCCGTGAACCTCCGAAACGAAATTCCCCTGTATAAGATTTCACTCCATATTGCACACATAACCAGGTCGTTCCCACGGGTTTTTCATCGCTTCCCCCACCGGGGCCAGCAATCCCGGAGGTGGCAATGGCTGTGTCTGTTCCCAGTGCCTCCCGTGCACCACAGGCCATTTGTTCCACCACTTCCCCGGAAACGGCCCCCTTTTCTTTGATCAGTAAGGGATCCACCCCAAGCACTTCTGTTTTTATGCGGTTCTGATAGGCGATCACCGATCCGGTGAAGTAGTCCGAGCTGCCCGGAACCGCGGTGATCAATCTGGCAATATTTCCGCCGGTACAACTTTCCGCAGTGGCAAGGGTTAAACCCCGCTCCCGCAGGAGAATCCCGAGGGACTCCTCCAGGGAAATATCGTCAAAGCCAAAAATATGTTCGGGGATGATTTCCAATAGTTTACCTATAATTACATCAAGTATTTGTTTTGAATCTTCGGCACATTTGTCAATCACAGTCAAACGCAACCTGACAATACCCGGCCTGGGCAAATAGGCCAGTTTCACACAGGCGGGCAGGGCGTTTTCCCAGTTACGCAGCATGTCTGCCAGGTAGGATTCAGGAACCCCCTGGGTCATAATGGTCCGGTGAACCACATGAGGCACCTGGTTCATTCTGCGGATTTCAGGGATCACATGGTCCTCCATCAGGCCCTTCATTTCGTATGGAACCCCTGGCAAAGAGATCAGAATGGAACCATCCTTCTCGAACCACATTCCGGGCGCCGTTCCGTGATTATTCATCAACACCCGGCAAACTTCCGGCACATCGGCCTGTCTGAGGTTGGATTCAATCATGGAACGGCCGCGTTCTCTGAAAAAGGTGGTAATTTTTTCCAGTACCTCCGGATGGCTTACCAGCTTGCTGTTAAAATAGGCTGCAAGAGTCTGTTTGGTGATGTCATCCCGGGTTGGCCCCAATCCCCCGGTCATAATCAGCAGATCGTACCGCCCCATAAACCTGTCGAGCGTTTCGGTGATCTGACCGGCCTCATCTGAAACGGTCACCATCTCCCCCACCTGAACTCCAAGAGTGTTCAGTTGCTGAGAAATCCACACGGCATTGGTGTCGGCCACCTGCCCGATCAGGATCTCATCCCCTATGGTAATCAGGACACTTTTCATTTATCCGCTGGTTTTTTCAGCTGCCTGGCAAAAATATACAAATTAAATGTAAATTTGTCACTGCTGCGGGAGTAGCTCAGTGGTAGAGCATCAGCTTCCCAAGCTGAGGGTCGTGGGTTCGAACCCCATTTCCCGCTCTTTTAGTGAAAGGACTTATGGCTTTTCAGCTGTAAGTCCTTTTTTTTTGCAATTGCTCACTACTCCTGCAGTTCATTGATTTTATAACTTTTCCGGTTCTATTTCGTAATCTTACAAGGTAATAACGATGCGTATTCCATCTCGTATATCTTAAATGTATAATAATATGGATCAAAAGAATCAGACTTTTTATGCACCAGCAGAGAGGGACTAACTGAGTGAGGTAGTGCGTCAGAAGGTGAGCATTGAAGCATCCGAATTTCTGGACAGGGTGATGGCCAAAACGCCCTATATGTTTTTAATATTGAATGATAAAAGGCAGGTTATATACAGTAATCACCTGCTGATGAATCACCTGGGATATCAGGACATGGATAAACTGGTAGGCTTTCGCCCTGGCGAATTATTCAGTTGCATACATTCCAATAAAGAACCAGGTGGATGCGGAACATCAGAAAATTGCAGGTATTGTGGGGCAGTAAACGCAGTCCTCAGAAGTCAAAAAATGAATGATCTGGTGATTGAAGAGGCCATGATCAATATGAATATCAACGGTAAGATAATACCGGCAAATTACAACGTCTCCTCCAAACCATTCGACTGGAGAGGAGAATCTTTCTTTATAGTGACTCTGGAGGATATCAGTCCGGTAAAAAGGAAAGAACAGCTTGAAAAGACTTTCTTTCACGATATTAAGAACAAGGCAGGCACAATCAACGGTTTTTTAAAACTTATTCAGGAGAATGGTATTGGAAATGGCACCTACCTGGAAATTGCAGAAAGAGGAATTTCTGAACTTCTTGAGGACATCACCTATCAGCAAAAACTGCTGGAAGCTGAAGCGGGAAATATGGTGATTCATGCAGAGCCAATCTCTGTGCGGACCATCCTTGAAAATGCCTGTGGTGATTACAAAGAGATGGCAGGCAGGCAGGCGCGGTATTTCTGTCGACCAGACCTTTCAACAGGAGGATATCGTTTTCAGAAGCGATGTGGTTTTGCTTAAAAGAGTGCTGGGGAACCTCCTGAAAAATGCCATAGAAGCCAGCAAATCAGGAGACCGTATTACAGCAGGGTGTACCACTGATCCGAATCATATCACATTCTGCATCAACAATCCAATAGTAATGTCAGAAGAAATCCGGTACCAGGTATTCAATCGTTCTTTTTCAACTAAAGGAACCGGAAGAGGAATCGGAACATACAGCATCAAATTGTTTTCTGAAGATTACTTAAACGGAAAGGTGTATTTTACCTCAGAAGAACCGGGAGGAACTACTTTTTATGTAAAACTTCCGCGCAATATTTAAATCTGTACCAGCCCCTTCATCATCTCACAGGCCAGTTTCGCGTTCTTTTCCACGAAGTCGATTCCGACCTTTTCTCCATTTACCAGGGGAAGCGGGTGACACAGCTCATAACTGTAGTAGCCTTCATACCCGATCTCCTTCATGTTTTTAACAAACTCGGGCAGGTATTTTTCCGCTTTCTGCTCCGCCGCTTTATCGCCGTGATCACTGTGATCCTGGGTATCCACGATCCTTCCGTCTGCATCTCTGTCGAACTCACCTCCGAAATGGGTCAACATCTGTATACCCTTTACTGCCTGTGCGGCTTCCCTGATATTTTCAGGGGTCTTCTCCTCCATGATGGGAGCATCCAGGCATGCTTTTAAAGCAGGGGAATCAACCTCTTCAATCATCCGCATCATATCCCTCCAGTCGTTGATCACCGGTTTGTGATTCTGAAGGGCCAGGGTGAGGCCGAAATCTTCGGCATACCTGGCACTCTCAATTAATCCATCCCTGCACCATTCCCAGATCTGCTCAGGTTCAAACTGGTAATGTGCATGCTGCCAGCTCTCCCTGGCAATATCGTATCTCCCGCCGCTGGGATGCAGGGTAACACCCGGCCAGCCCAGGAAGACCCTGAGGGGAATCACCCCCAGATCAGAGCTCATCCGCATCAGTTCCCGGAGATACACGATCTGACACTCCCGGTACTCCGGAACGGGACTGCTGAAATCATTGTTGGCCGAAACCGCGTAGATGTCCAATCCCAGATCGGCCGCTTTAGACTTCAGTTCCTTGCAACGGGCCGTGGGCATATCCAGGGGATTCCCATGGGGCCTCTTCCCGTCGATCTCAATTCCGTCATACCCAAACGTTTTGGCTTTGACCATCATTTCATCCAGGGTAAGCGCGTCGCCCTTGTACCAGACCCCCAGGAAGGTGATGCTGTAAAGGCCCACTTTATTGACCGCTTTCTTCCGGCTCTCGCCGGCCATCATCTGCATGGCCGGAGAAGATAAACCAATGGCAGCTGTGCTGACCGCCGTTTTCTGTAAAAATTCACGTCTTTTCATGTGACTGGAAGTGTTCATTTTATTGGTAGTTTAGGTGTTTATGTATTATACAATTGTTTCTGTTTCCGCATCCCATCTTACTTTTCTCCCTTCCAGGAATGACCGGGTAGCCATCCGGGCAGTAACAGCCGCTTCAAACCCCCTGTCGATGTTGCAGCTTGTGGCCCCTCCGTCCCGGATACCCTTCAACCATTCTGCGAGATGAAGCCGGGTGGTGTTCACCTGTTTTCCCTCCCGGTAGGTACTTACCAGTCCCCTGTCCGCATAGTATTTGGAGGTCGCTGAGGACACTGCATCCACGTTTTGCTCAGCACTCATGTAGTTAACGAAAGGCGCCGCCGGATCAATAATTCCTGCTTCTATCCGGCTCTTATACTTGACGGACCTCTTGTCTGCCCAGACAGAGAGTATTCTCCCAAGCTCCAGGCTTGCGTCCCGGCCCATAAAGAGGGTCCCCCTGGGAATTCCACTGGACAGGGTCCCGCTGTAAAGCAGAGACAGGGCCCTGCCGGGAAACTCAAAGCTTGCCTGGAACACATCCGGCACCTCCCTTCCATTCCTGTGGTAATAAAGTCCTCCAGAGGCGATGGCAGATTCGGGGATACCCAGATCCATGATGGAATTGACTGCATCATATTCATTGGTCAGGAGCTCGCCCGACATACCGTTCCCGTAAGCCCAGTAATTCCTCCACCCGTAATACCTGTGGATGCTGAAGGCCTGTTTATCGGTGGCAGGACCCTGAAACAAGTCCCAGTCAACGGAGCCGGCACTTGCCGGTTCACCTTCACTGATGTTCCATTCCTCCAGCGGACTGTTCAGGTTGGTAGTGGTCTCCACCAGGCTAATCTTTCCCAAAGTATCCTTGTGAATCAATTCCCTGGCTTTCACGTTAAGATCACGTTGCCGGCCCTGGTGCCCCAGTTGAAATACCACACCACTTTTCCTGACCGCATCCCTCAAGGCTTTGGACTCCTCCAGGGTCCGGGCCATGACGGTCTCCAGGTAGATATGCAAGCCTCTGCCGGCGGCCTCGATGGCCATGGGGGCATGCCAGTGGTCGGGGGTGGCAATGATTACCGCATCCAGATCCTCGATATTCATCATATCCAGGTAGTTTTTATAGCCTCTGGCCCCGGATCCCACCGCTTGCAGTCCCCGCTTCAGGCGAAGGTCAAAAACATCACATACAGCCCGGAATTCAATATTCAGATCCCCGGGCTCCATCGCCCTGATTAACTCTTCTGCCCTTTTTCCATACCCGATAACTCCAAGACGGATGGGAGGGATTCTCGCTGCCCCCTGTTTTTGCATCTGGCTGCTGCCTTTTTCAGAAAGCACTCCACGGGCTCCCAAAAGCGGCACAGAAGCCACGCCGGTGAGAAATTCACGCCGTTTAATAAATCTGCTTTTTTGTACCCCCATGAGGCAGAGGAATTGACGAATACAACTCCAATAAAGATAGTCAATAATTTTATTGTGTCCCTATTTTTGTAAGGACCTGATCCTCTGAATTAAAGGTGGATGAGAATAGTGAAAGAACACATATGCCGGGTGGGGAGCGAGATTGCTCAGGTTATTTTTTGAAAGCTTCTTAAGTGAAGAAATCAGCCTGTCTGCTACATAATTCTCCTTCACATACTGATCTGCCTGGAACTCAAAACGCCTCGATAAGGCATTGGTGCCCAGTCCTGTAAGCATAGATATGGGAGAGTATAGCACTCCGAAGGCCAGCAATCCCAGATGAAACGAAGCCTCTGCCCCTCCCAGGGCCACTGCAAAACTGTCCACACCCACAAAGAGAGAAAAGAGGTAGAACATAAGGGCCGTTTGCAAGGTACCCAGGACCATTCCGCCGGCCGAATGTTTCTTCTTGTAATGACCCACTTCATGTGCCAGTACGGCCACAATTTCCTCCTCCTCCAGATTCTCCACCAGGGTATCATAAAGGACGATCCGTTTCCGGGGCCCCAGCCCGCTGAAATAGGCATTGGCCTTGCTGGAACGTTTGGAACCATCGATCACAAATATGTGGTCCACCCTGAATCCGGCTTCAATGATAAATTCCTCTATTTTACTCTTCAGAGACCCCTCTTCCAGTGGGATTTGTTTATTGAACAAAGGAACGATCAGGGTGGAATAGAACATATTCAGAAAAACCGAGACCAGGCTTATCAGGCCAAGGGCAATCAGCCAGAACCATTTGCCTGTGAGCATATAGATCCAGGTGACCAGGGCCAGCAGCCCCCCTCCCACAATGGCACCAATCAGCCAGCCTTTAAGTTTATCCAGGATATAAGTCCGGACCGTGGTTCGGTTAAATCCATACTTTTCTTCCAGTACAAAGGTATTATAGAGATCGAAGGGGGTGTTCAGCAAATCCCCGAGCAGGGCAAATGACCCAAAAAAGATAAGTACGTGCACTACATAGTGACTGCTTAAGCCTTCAATCAGGCGATCATACCAGCCAAATGCACCGAAGAAGAAGAGGAGCAACATCCCCACAAAGCTCAAGGAACTGCTAACAAAAGAGAAACGGGTATTATCCCGTTTATACAACTGGCTCCTTTTATACTCCTCAGCATCGAAGACCCCGGCCACTTCATCCGGCAAAACCGGAAGTGTGTGATCCAGGTTCAGCTTGTCAAGAATCCTCTCCAGCACATAAGCAAAGATCAAAACTGCTATGATCAGGACAAATACCGTATTATACATCAAAAAATCCTTTAAGTTAACTTTCAGCTTCTCCCGAAACCGGGTCTCCGGTCATTAGTTCACCTGCTTAAGTATATCATTTCTGTTCAATAACCTCACATCCAGCTCTTCCCGGTACATCCGGACCCGGGCCAGGGTGTCCCGTTCCAGTGCCATATCAAGCATCATGCTGGCCGAATCAAGATTGTCCTCAATTTCATAATAGATTGCCATATTGTAATATGCCTTGGATCCCAGCGTACTGTCGCCAGATTCACTCAGGCGGTTCCAAATGGAATAAGCCTGCTCCCAGTCCCCTTTGCCGGTATATTTCACAGCCAGTTTCAGAGAATCTTCCTTTCCCCCGTAAAGCAACCTGGTGGTCCGGTTCCAGATAGGCACCAGATAGGAACCATATTTTATGCCACTGCCGTAAAAGAGTTCCCGGATCATATCTACTCCGGGAGAATAGGGCAGAAATTCCCCATCGCTGATGGCTGGAAAAAAGAGCGTATCTGTAAGGGTATAGCGGTCGAAGGGCCTCGGATTGTCTGGCAGGTATATGTTCCATATCAAACGGTTGGAAACCTCATAGTAATGATTCTGAACCTCACCGGGGCTTTCTTTATAGTAATCAAAGTGCTGATCCAGGGCGGCCGAATAAAATTCCAGGCTGATCACGGCATCACCGCCCATGGTATCGCACATATCGGCCACCTCTCTCTTTGTCAGAATGCGTTCTTCCAGCAGCGAGGTATCCATTCTTCGATCGCTTAACCAAATGGGCATGTGAAAACTTTCAATGGGCGAGCTGCGCAACACCTCCAGGATGCCCCGGTGCAGATTATTCATGATCAGGGTATCCAACAATACCAGCTGCCTGGCATCCATTCCAGTCTGGTTGTTTTCTGCCCAGATAAGCGGAGTAAGAGGCGCCCGGTTCAGGAAAAGCAGCTGGTTCACCTGATCGGGAAACTGAACCGTGGCTGGTTCCAGAACCTCGAATTCGACCACGCTGTAAATACTTCTGCATCCATGCAGGGCCATCGACAGCAGTGCAAGCAATAAGAGATATTTGACCCGAATGAAAATTACCCTGGATATTAATGGATCAGATCACACACTCATGCCACCACATACCTGAAGGGTCTGACCGGTCATATAGGAGGAAAGGTCCGATGCCAGGAACAAAGTTACGTTAGCGACATCTTCGGGCAATCCGCCCCGCTTCAGGGGAATACTCTTGATCCACTCCTCTTTCACATTATCAGGCAGTTTGCCGGTCATGTCGGTGATAATAAATCCGGGGGCAATGGCATTGCAGCGCACATTCCTGGCTCCCAGCTCCTTGGCAATGGATTTGGTAAATCCGAGGATCCCGGCCTTGGAAGCGGAATAGTTGGACTGTCCGGCATTTCCGTTAACGCCAACCACCGAGCTCATGTTAATTATGGACCCTGTCCTTGCTTTCAGCATATACTTCTGCACCGCTTTGGTGAAATTAAAAACCGATTTCAGATTCACCCTGATAACCAGGTCCCACATCTCTTCGTCCATGCGCATTAACAAGGTATCTCGCGTGATCCCTGCATTATTGACCAGCACGTCCACCTTTTCAAAATCGGCAATTACCTGCTCGACCACCTGATGTGCCTCATCATAATTACTGGCATCACTCACATAGCCTTTCCCCTTTACCCCCAGTTCGGAGAGCTCTTTCTCCAGGGAGTCCATGTTTTCATCCCTGGAAAGATCCGTAAACGCCACATCGGCACCCTCCTGGGCAAAACGAAGTGTTATCATCCTTCCAATACCTCTTGCAGCACCGGTAACCACTGCGA
Organism: Bacteroidales bacterium; assembly: GCA_029210725.1. NCBI lineage: Bacteria > Pseudomonadati > Bacteroidota > Bacteroidia > Bacteroidales > Bacteroidales bacterium. The sequence goes on from JARGFM010000004.1 coordinate 18,918, forward strand.
CTTTTCCTTTTAGTAGATCCATGATTCGTTGATTATTTAAGGAATTTTAATTTTCATCAATGAGGCCATCTTCTTTCCAATTTCTGCCGGGGAAATTACCACCGTTATTCCACATTCCTCCATGATTCTCATTTTCGCCTCTGCAGTATCAGCCTTACCTCCAATAATAGCACCTGCATGCCCCATTCTGCGTCCCCTGGGGGCTGTCTGCCCGGCTATGAAGCCCACTACCGGCTTGGTTCCATGCTCCCTGATCCAGTAGGCCGCATCGGCTTCCATGCTGCCTCCTATCTCTCCGATCATGATGATGCCCCTGGTTTGTTCATCCTCCATCAACAGTTTGACGGCATCCAGGGTGGTCGTTCCGATGATGGGATCCCCGCCGATCCCGATACAGGTGGATTGGCCCAGACCTGTTTTGGTGATCTGGTCCACCGCTTCATAGGTTAAAGTTCCCGAGCGGGATACAATCCCTATAACACCCTTCTGATGAATAAAACCCGGCATAATCCCAACTTTGGCTTCCCCGGGGGTAATAACACCGGGACAGTTGGGTCCTACCAGCCTTGTATCCCGGTTCTCCAGATAACTTTTTACTTTGATCATATCGGCTGTGGGTATGCCTTCGGTAATGCATACAACCAGCCTGATCCCGGCATCGGCCGCTTCCATGATGGCATCGGCCGCAAATGGCGGAGGTACAAAGATCACCGAGGTATCGGCACCCGCCTTTTCAACAGCTTCCTGCACCGTATTAAAAACCGGTTTACCCAGGTGCTCCTGTCCGCCTTTCCCGGGAGTTACCCCTCCTACCAACTCAGTACCATAATCCATCATTTGTCTGGCATGAAAAGTACCTTCACTTCCGGTAAATCCCTGGACAATCACCCTGGACTTTTTATTCAATAATACGCTCATCTACATGCTTTGTTTTTGGTTCTGACTGAATCTCAAATGTAACTAAATTTTCGTACATTTCGATATGGAAGCTATCCTCTATATCGGGATCTCCCAGACCCTCTTTGCCGGCATCCTGATTGCAGTGAAAAGGCCCCGGATACTGGCTAACAAGATCCTGGCAGCCTGGCTCTTCATCATCTGCATCGAGATGATTATTGTCCTGATTAACGAGACCCTGATAGAGTTATATCCCATTAAAATCCTGCCCTATACCTATGGGCCTTTATTACTGTTATATGCCATGTGGATGACCTCAGAAAAACCCCATTTTGATCTTCGCTACCTCTGGCATTTCTCTCCCTTTATCATCTTCCTGATAGCCTCTCTGCTGTTCCTGGATGAACGGGTTATGCACGGTACTGACGGATTTCTGCTAAAGGACCGTTTTGTCTCCTTCAGGATCATTTATGGCATTACTTTTTTTATTTCCATCACGGCCTACTCTGTGGCTACTTTTGTGGTTATCAACAGGCATCAGCGCAGGTTGAAGCAGCTGGTCAGCTACTCTTCGGGCAAGATCACCCTTCAATGGCTACTGGGCCTCTCCATCACCTTCTATGCGGGATATATCATCATGTTCATTTTCGGGGGAGTCGATATCCTGGTGGGTTTTATGCCCTTTGATCCTTACGAGATTTCCTTTATCAGCCTGACCCTCCTATCCTTTCTCTTCGGAGTATTCGGGTTTCATCAGCCCGGGATCTTTGAAGAAATGGTCAGATATAAAAGCATCGAGATGGAAGTGGAGCCGGAGACCGATAATAAAAAATATCAGAGATCGGGACTGAAACAGGAAGATGTGGCCGGGCTGGTGAATAAAATCAGGAAATATATGGTTATCGAAAAACCCTATCTGAACGGGGAACTGAGTATCTATGATCTCTCCGAGCAGCTCAGGATCTCCAGGCATATCCTGTCGGAGCTGATCAATGAGCATATGGGGAAAAACTTCTACAGCCTGGTAAATGAATACAGGGTTAATGAGGTGAAAGAGCGGCTGAGAAGCAATACATATAAACACCTGACAATTCTTGCCATCGCTTTTGATTCCGGGTTCAACTCCAAATCGAGCTTCAATACCATCTTCAAAGAGAAGACTGGAAAGACGCCCAGCGAATACCTGGCAGACCTTAATGCCAAAAATTCCTGATGGACTTGCCCAGTACCGACCGGTACAGTCGCAGGTAAAACTTCCGGTGTGGAGGGTATTTCAGAAAAAGCTCAAACCACATGGCTTTGATCATGATGGTTTTTTGGTGACTGAAATCCAGAAAACCTGCTTTCCCGTGATAGCTTCCCATTCCTGAAGCTCCAAGCCCTCCAAAGGGTGCATTCATATTGACGAAATGTGTCACTACTTCGTTGATCATGCCTCCTCCGGAAGCGATCTCTTTCAGGATCCGCATTGCCAGAGACCTGTTGCGGGTAAAGATATAAAGCACCAGCGGGGACGGCTGCAGCTTTAATGACTCCAGCAGCTTTTCCAGCCTGTTATAGGTAAGGACCGGTAGCACCGGACCAAAAATCTCCTCCTGCATAATCGGGTCCCCGGGGCTCACCCCGTCCATGATGGTCGGCTCGATATAACAATCGGAACGGTCCACAGTACAGCCTTTAACCACCTTCTCCGGATTAATCAAAGCCAGGACCCGGTCGAAGTTCTTTTCATTCACCATGCGTGGTAACAAAGGACTCTGCCTGGGATCAGAACCGGTAATACGATCCATCTGCTTTCCGATTTCCCGGATCAGCTCCTCTTTAACAGACTCATGCACATAAAGGTGATCGGGCGAGACACAGGCCTGGCCGTTGTTATGAAGCTTGCCCCAGGCAATACGCTGGGCGGTGCGCTTCAGGTTGCAATCGGGCATCACGATGACCGGGTTTTTCCCTCCCAGTTCAAGCGTCACCGGGGTCAGCTGTTCAGCCGCTGCCCTCATAATGATCCGTCCCACCTGTGTACTGCCGGTAAAAAAAATCTTATCAAATTTCAATTTCAGAAGCTCCGTGGTCTCCTCTACCCCTCCCTCTGCCACATAAATCAGCTCCCGGGGAAAATTGGAATTAATCAGCGAAGCCATAGCCGAGGATGAGTTTTGGGTGACCTCACTGGGCTTCAGGATGACCGTATTTCCGGCTGCCAGGGAAGAGATCATGGGAATCAAAGACAGCATGAAGGGATAATTCCAGGGACCGATCACCAGGGTCACCCCGTAAGGGACCGGAATGGTTCTGGTGCGAGCCGGAAAATTGGAAAGATTCGTGAGCTTCCGCCTGGATCGCGACCATCGCTTCAGTTGACGCACAGCACTGTTGATCTCCCCGTAAGGAAGGCTGAGCTCATTCTCTATGGTGAGCAGTTCAGGCTTTCTGAAATCCCTGTATATAGCTTCTGTGAGCAGGGATTCATTTTCCAGTAAAAGATCATGCAGCTTGCGCAGGTTCTTTTTTCTTTCAGCGATGGGCCTGGTATGACCTGCCAGGAAATACTTACGCTGGGATGCAATCAGTTCCTTCATGGTGATAAAAATAGCAATTTCTTATACAAAGGGTTCAGACTGGTCGGCTTGAACCCCTTTTACCTCAAACATCGGTCCGGACCGCACCATCCGGACGATTCATATCCTCGCTCAGTTTACATTTGCCTTGATGAAACGGACATCTTTTTTGGTACTGCTTCTAATACTTGGTATTACAGGGGTTTCGGGTCAGGGGCTGTTTGAATCTTCGCTGGCTGAAGGACCGGACTCCTCCGGAAAGGAGTATTTATCCATTGGCGGATTTATACGTTCGGCCATCTACCTCGGAAAAACACCACTTGAACAGGATCCCTATCTGCAGAGTGCCTATGGCCAGGCAGGGCTTTTGATGAAGGCAAAAGCAGGTAACAGGGCCACTGCCCTCGCTGATATCAGGTTCAGGCACGGTACAGAATGGCAGCAGACTATTTCAGAAATAGAACTCAGGGAGGCGTATGTGGACCTGCAAAGCGGACCGCTTGGATTCAGACTGGGGAAGCTGATTTCTCCCTGGGGTAAAGGAACCCTGTTTAATCCAACCAATAAACTAACGCCCATGGACCCTGCCACCAGGTCGCCGGAGACCGATGATATGAATCTGGGAATCTGGGCCCTGCAGGGAAATCTTTATCTGGGTTCCCTCCTGAAACTGACCGCTACCTGGAACCCCCTCTACCGGCCCGGGAAACTATTGACAGATCCCATCCCTATGCCCGGGTATGTCTCCTTCCTGGAACCCGAATATCCCGGTGTAAAACTCGATGAGGGAAGTTATGGCATCCGCCTGGATCTGCACGCTCCGGTGATGGATGCATCCCTGTACTGGTTCGATGGATATCATGGCTGGCCCGGTATCTCCTTTGACTCCTTTATTTTGGATAGCCTGAGCATGGAGCCCGTGTCCCTGAGTATTCTGGAAAAAGCCTACAAAATAAGGATGGCTGGTGTGGACCTCTCCATTCCTGCCGGCGCCTGGATTTTCAGGGTCGAAGGAGCCTGGTTGCAGGCAAACAACGACCACAAAGAAAGGGAGTACCTGCCCTTTCCCGAGATCTCTTATACAGCTGAAGCAGAAAGAAGCGGTTCCTGGTGGACCACCATAGCAGGGTATTACGGCAAATTCATTATGGATTATTCTCCCGCCCTGGCCGAACCGCTGCTCTCGGCCGAACGGGAACAGTTTCTACCGCTCATGCAGGGAGGGATGCCTGATGGCCCGGAAACGGTGAATGCGATGATAATAGAACAGGTCGCTGCATTCAACAGACTGTATAACTACCAGCTGGAGGAGAATTATCATTCCGTATTCCTGGTACTGAAAGGAGATTTTTTTCATAACAAACTGGAGATCCATGCCCCGGTTTTATATAATATAAGCACGGATGAGTGGATGGCCCGGCCGGCCGTCTCCTGGATGCCGGCCGATGGCCTTCGTGTGAAAGCGGGTCTTCATGGTTTGTGGGGGAGTAAACACTCCCTTTATGATATGGTTGGGCCGGTGCTAAATGCAGGATTTCTCTCCATGACACTAACATTTTAAAAAAATTCCATGAATCAGAAAATAATCAAATACCGCTGGTGGATCATCGCAGCCTCCCTGTTATTCACGGTCGGGTTCTCTATGTCTTTGCTGAAACTGGAAATTGATCCCGATCTGAAAAACTATTTCCCCAAAACCATGACCTCCATGGTAAACACCGACCGGATCGAGGAGGTCTTCGGCAACCAGGATATTATCATGATGATATTTGGAACAGATGATATTCTGAAAGAGGCCACATTAAAGCGGCTGAAGGTGGTGGAAAAAGAGATTGGACGCCTGGAGGGAATTAAACAGAGCTCTTCCCTTTTTGGCTCCAATCACATCTATGGCGAAGAGGGGGTCATGTACGTGGAACCAACCATCCTTCGCATCCCGGAAAATGAAACACAGCGTGAAGAACTCCGGCAGACTATTCAAGGGAATGAACTAGTTTATAAGGTGATGGTATCGGATGATTTTAAAGCCACGGCCCTGGTACTTACCCTGGAAGCAGATGCCGGCGAAGATGAGGTTTTTGAAGGAATTCACGGGATCCTGCAGGAACATCCCGGTGCGGAAAATATTTATTTTGGAGGTCTCCCCTACCTCCGTCAGGCCATTGATAAGGATATTAAGCGAGACGGCTTGATTCTGATACCCATTGCCCTCTTGCTGATGCTTATATTTCTCTTTCTGGTTTTCCGGGAATGGAGAGGGGTATGGCTTCCCTTCCTGGTGGTGGTGATGTCGGCCCTGGTGGGGCTCTCCATGATCCCGGTACTGGGATGGAAATTCTATATCATCACTTTGCTGGTGCCTATTCTGCTGATTGCAGTGGCCAATGATTACGGAATTCATATGATTGCCAGGTACCAGGAGCTTAATGCTTCAGGCTCCGGCGAAAATATGAAAAGAAAGGCTATCCGGATCACCAGCGATCTCTGGAAACCGATTACACTCACCGGTCTTACCACCATCGCGGGAATCTCTGCCCTCTGGGCCCATACCATGATCCCGGCCCGCCAGATGGCCCTGGTGGCAAGCATCGGGATTCTGCTGGCCATTTTCTTTAGCCTGGTGCTGTTGCCTGCACTGCTCTCCCTGCTGCCCAAATCCAGCTTTGTTCCTGCCATTTCCGGAAAAGGCAGAAATGGCAGAAAGAATTTACTAAGACGATTCGCATTTTTCGTAGTCAGGTACAAAAGGCCCACCCCGCTGCTTGCCCTGGCTGCCACTCTGCTTATTTCTTCCGGGATCTTCTTTCTGAAGGTCGACTCCAATGAGGAGAATTTCTTTCCGGAACGCCATGAGGTTAAAAAGGCAGCAAAAATAATAAACTCCAAGTTCGGGGGATCAGAGAGCATTTCGCTTTTGTTTAGCGGCGATATGCTCTCCCCCGAACTCCTTCAGAGGATGGAAGGCTACGGGGAGGAGATGAAGCAACTGGATGCGGTGGATTTCACCATGGGGTTTTCCGGGGTAATAAAAGAAATCAGTAAGGCTCTGTACGACCCGGGCGATCCGCTTTACGACCAGATCCCTCCCACCCGCGAGGCGGTGGCCCAGTATATGGAACTATACTCCATGAACGGGGATCCCGGTGAACTTGAACAACTGGTCGATTTCAACTATGAACATGCCCATCTGATGATCCGGATCAATGATACGAACAATGAAACGATCAACGGGGTCATAGAAAGACTTAAAAAGCTTACCGAAGAGGATCCTGCCGTGGAAGCCATTGGTGGATACGGATATGTGCGGACCGAACTGGCCAATAAGGTGCTCAAAGGTACTTATTACTCGCTGGGCATTGCCCTGATCATCATATTTATTCTCGTATCCATGATCTTCCGGTCTCTGAAGGCAGGGCTTCTTGGAATAGTCCCACTATTCATATCGGTGCTGGTGCTGTTCGGCCTTATGGGCCTGACTGGAATAAGGCTGGATGTAGCCACGGCCCTGCTTTCCTCTGTTATGATAGGTGTCGGGGTCGATTATTCCATACATTTCCTCTGGAGATACAGGGAGGAGCGCAGGCAAAACAGACCGGCTACCGAAGCGGTGATTACCACCATTACCACCACCGGACGGGGCATCATTTATAATGCTCTTTCGGTCATCGTCGGTTTTGTGGTATTAATCATCTCCTCCTTTACCCCGATCCGTTTTTTCGGGGTACTGGTGGTGGTTTCGATTCTGAGTTGTCTGACAGGTGCGCTGGTCATCCTGCCTGCTGTGGTCCTGAGGTTCAGGTTCAGGTTCCTCGAACCTGCTTTCGATGAGCATTTAACCCATAATATGAAAGGAAGAAAAACCATGAGAAGAATAGCCATGGGCCTGTTGCTGGCCCTGCTTGTTTCTATAAGCGCCAGTGCCCAGGATGCCAGAGAGCTTATAAAAAGCAGTCACGATGTCGTCAAGGTGAAATCCTTTGAGGCAGTCTCCACCTTAAGCATCGAAGATTCCAGGGGAAACCAGAGAGTCAGGAAAAGTTCCATGGCTTCCATGTCCCTGGCAGACGGAACGGAGAAGAGAATTATCAAATTTGTCTCCCCTGCAGAAGTTCGCGGAACAGGGATCCTTATTTTCGACTACCCGGAAAAAAGCGATGATATGTGGATCTACCTTCCGGCACTGCGTAAAACAAGACGTATTGTGAGCAAAGAGAAGAGCAAAAGCTTTATGGGCAGCGAGTTTACTAATGCAAATATGACTGCACCCGGACTGGATGATTTCCGCTATACACTGCTCGGGAAAGACCTGTTCAGGGATAAGAACTGTTTTATGGTGGAATCCATCCCGGCGGATGCCGGCAGGGAGGATGAATATGGCTACAGTAAATCTGTTTCCTGGATAGAAGAAAATACCTATCTTGTGTACAAGATTCAATATTTTGATTTTGATGGCGAGCTCTTCAAGTCTATTACCAACAGTGAGTTCCGGGAACTGGATAAGGAGCAGGGGAAATACATGGTAACCGGGATGAAAGCCGTGAACCATCAGAACAAACGAAGTTCGGAGATGATTATGGATCAGGTGTCGGTCACATCCACCAATCCCTCCTATTTTACAGTTGCATACCTGGAAAAAGAATGATATACAAATGGCTCACAGGCACCCTGATCAGTCTCTTTTTTAGTCTTACACTCTACTCTCAGTCAGGCTCCAAAGGCACCCTGGAAATCAGGTTCACAGAGCTTCGTTCCGGCAGCGGGAAAATTGCCATCGGAATCAATACTTCGGAGGAAGGCTGGCCCAGAAAGCCTCAGATAGAACTAAACTGGAATAAGGAGAATGTAAAGGAGGGTGTATTTACTGTAAAAGTTCCGGACCTTTCCTACGGGACCCTGGCGATCTCCGCACTGGATGATGAGAACGGCGACCTGGAGATGCATATGACCCTGGGGATTCCAAGGGAAGGTTTTGGATTCTCGAAGGATTCTCCGGTCGGACTGTCGGCCCCGAAGTTTGAGGATTGCTCCTTCCGGTTTTATCAGCCCAACCAGCATATCAGCATCCGCATGCGATACATGGGGAAAGGCAAATAGCCAGATATTCCCTATTTTTGCAGGATGTATTTCGAATCCACCATATGTGCACTGGCCACTCCGGGTCATGGAGCCCTTGCTGTGATCCGTGTAAGCGGACCCAGAGCCATTGAGATCACTGAAACCATCTTCGAGCCGGCAACAAGAAAGAAGAGCCTGGCCGAAGAAGCCCCCAATACCATTCATTTCGGAACAATCCGGGAGGGTGCTAGAATCATTGATGAAGTACTGGTGAGCCTTTTTAAGGCACCACGCTCCTACACCGGGGAAGATTCCATAGAAATTTCCTGTCACGGATCGCCCTACATACAGCAAAAGATCCTGGAACTGCTGGTCAGCCACGGGGCTGAGGCTGCCCGTCCGGGTGAGTTCACCAAGCGGGCCTTCCTGAATGGAAAGATGGATTTGTCCCAGGCCGAAGCCGTAGCGGACCTGATTGCCGCCGAATCGGAGGGCGCCCACCGCGTGGCCCTGCAGCAATTACGCGGAGGTTTTTCGGAGCACCTGAAAGCCCTGCGCAAACAGCTCCTTCACTTCATTTCCATGATTGAGCTGGAGCTGGACTTCAGCGAAGAGGAAGTGGAGTTTGCCGACCGCGGCCAACTGATTGAGCTGGTCGGGCAGATTGGCGCCCTGATCGATGAGCTGATCCGTTCCTTCCGGCTGGGCAATGTACTCAAAAACGGAGTTCCGGTAGCAATTGTTGGCCGGCCCAATGTGGGCAAATCGACCCTGCTGAATGCCATGCTTAAAGAGGAACGCGCCATTGTAAGCGATATGGAGGGAACCACCCGCGACTCCATTGAAGACAGCATTAACCTGGGAGGAATCAGCTTCCGCTTTATTGACACCGCCGGCATCCGGGAAACTGCCGATACCATCGAGAACCTGGGCATCAGGCGTACTTACCAGAAGATAGAACAGTCCTCTATCGTTCTTTTACTGACCGAAGCCGGAGATGACCTGGTCCATATCAGGCAGTCCATCGAAGCAATCCGGGAACAGATGGGAGGAGGCAAACAACTGGTAGTCGTTCTGAATAAGTCGGACCGGGTTCCTGAAAAGGTGCATGAGAAGCTGCAAAACAGCATCAAACTGCAGCAGAATGAAAGAATCATTGCTATTTCTGCAGAACAGGGTAAGAACATCGACGGCCTTACCCGGATGCTGCTTGACATGGTCAATCTGGGCAGCCTGAAACACCAGGATGTGGTCATCTCCAACATCCGCCACTACAATGCCCTGAATTCGGCCTCCGAAGGACTCTCACGGGTCTCCGAAGGACTCACCTCTGCCCTGCCCTCCGACCTGCTGGCGCAGGATATCCATGAGGTGCTGCACTACCTGGGCGAGATCACCGGGGAAGTGACCACCGATGAGGTACTGGGCAATATCTTCAAAAATTTCTGTATCGGAAAGTAAAAAGCGCTCCTTTTTCAACAGGATCTAAATGCGCTCGAAAAGAAAGAGGCGGAAGTCCATCACGCTGTTGCCGGGCATATCCAGAGCCTTCAGTGACATCTGAAAGGTTCCCTTTGTCAGATCGATGGTTCCCATATCCATCTCTTTCCAGTCTTTTACATAAGATTCCATACGCGGAGTCAGATCCTCTTCCATACCGCGAAGGGGCGGATCAAATGCTTCGGTGATTTTCGATTCCAAATAGCTCTCCCCGACCGACAGCAGGATGCGAGAACCCTCATCACCCTCCGGACAGGTATAATAGAGGGCAACCTTAAAGGTCCCTTCCTGAGGCACTTCCACCTGCCAGCTAAGGCTGTCATCCTTGCTGATCCAGTTGGTGAAGAAGGAGCAGTTGGGCCAGCGGTTGGAGCGTTCGATCTGGCCATGGGCCGTTCCGTCGCGGGCCGGGATCTGGGTATATTTGAGAGCCGGGTGGCCCAGGTAGAAAGGTCTCGGATCCTCTTCCGGCAATTCTCTGTCAATCTGAACGCGATAGGATTCAGCCACTTTTTCCATCTGCTCCCTGATCTCTGGCAGCTGATCCCCGAGATCCTTTGTCTGACCGCGATCCTTGACTATGTCGTACAGTCCGCCTTCGGGATCAAGCCGGTAGCGCTGACTCCTGATACTAATGCGTCCGTCCCAGTAATTCAACAGATAGCGGTCCTCCGGACCGGAATCATCCTTCAGGATACTGTTTGTAACACGGGTCCCGTCCAGCGGATGCATGGTTTCACATGGAATACCACACAGCTCACTCAGGGTGGGAAGCAGATCAGTAACAGAAGCCAGGGTCTCCACCTTTTTTCCGGCTTCTATTTTTCCGGGCCATTTAATAAACATGGGCGAGCGCACTCCCCCTTCATCCACCGAGCCCTTTTTCCCTTTCATCCCTCCGTTCCAGCGCCAGGTGTTTGGACCGTTGTCAGAAAAGTAGATAATGATGGTGTTGTCTTCGATCCCCAGCTCCCTGGTCTTCTCCACGATCCGGCCCACGTTCCAGTCGATGTTCTCACACATGGCCAGGGCCGCGCGGGTTTCGTTCATATCCTCGTCTTCATGGTCCGAAAGCATGGTGATCTCTTTGTTCCTGTAGCGGTCCCAGTATTCCTCAGGCGCTTGGAAGGGAGTATGAGGTGTATTAAAGGGAAGATACAGAAAGAAAGGTTCGCCTGCATGTTCTTCCATGAAGTCCAGTCCGTGATTGGTAAAATCATCAATAATAAAACCCTCCCCTTTTACAATTTTTCCGTTATGCTCCAGCATGGGTGAATAATAGTTCCCCCAGTGACCGGAACAAAAGCCATAATAATCTTCAAATCCCCGTCCGTTGGGATGATAGGGATACTGCATGCCATTGTGCCCTTTGCCATAAGCCGCAGTGCGGTAGCCTGCCTGCCTGAACACTTCAGCCATGGTGGTCTCATCCATATCCAGGCGTTCGCCTCCACCCCCCGTACTGTAAACCCCTCCCCTGAAATGGTAACGGCCTGTCAGCAACTCGGCCCGGGTCGGTGAACAGACTGCACAGACATAGAAATTTTCCAGGGAAGCACCTGCACGCGCCAGCCCGTCTATATTGGGGGTTGAGATATTGGTATTGCCCTGTACTGAAAGGTCTCCCCAGCCCTGATCATCGCTCAGGATGACGATTACATTGGGCTGTTCGGCCTCATGACCGCTGGAACAGGCCTGCGTCAGTAAACTAATGCAAAGACTGGAAAGGAGCAGGAATCTCATAGCTTCGGGTTTTAAGAATCAGGCTTAAAAATACTTAATTCTGCAGAAGTTAAAAGTTTTTTCAGCAGCTTCAGGTCCAATCCGCTTATAGTTACTGGATATTTCTTGTAGATCGGTCTGGTTCGTTGGCTTATTCCTCAAAGTTCCTATTCATATCTGAGAGCTTTAACCGGGTTGGCAGAAGCGGATTGATAGACACGCAGCAGGACTGTGACCGAAGCAATGATAAAAGCCATCAGGGAACTCAGGATAAAGACCACCGGGTCGAGGCCAACCCGAAGCGGATAATCCTGGAGCCAGTCTTTCATAAAGAAATATCCCAGGGGCCACGCAGCCATGGTCGATAAAAGGATCAGCCAGATATATTCCCTGGAGAGGGACAGCAAAACGCTGGCGATGGAAGCTCCCATGGCTTTGCGGATGCCCACCTCCTTGGTACGCTGGGCAGCACTGAAAGAGGTCAGGCCCAGCAGTCCGAGAGCCGCAATAAAAATGGCCAGTATGGAGAAGATATTAAAGACGGTGGCTGTCTTCTCCTCATTGTTGTAAAGCGCCGCCAGCTCTTCCTCAAGGAAGGTCATATGAACGGGCTGCTGTTCCCGGAAGGAATTCCAGATCTTCTCGATATAGTCCAGGGTCATTCCTGCCTCAGTGTCACTAATTTTAACCGTCATTTGGTTTTTATTCACATCGTTAAAGCGAATAATGAGTGGCCTGATCTCCTGATGCAGGGATTGAAAATGAAAATCTTTGACCACCCCGATGATGTGGTGCGGATCGCTGGTGTCTTCACCGAACTGTGTATAAAGGCGCCTGTCAAGGGGATCGTCAAAGTTCAGTGCCCGAACGGCCGCTTCACTAAGTATCAGCGCGGTGGAGTCCGTTGGAATTTCCTGCTGGAACCATCGCCCCTCCAGGATCTCCAGTTCATAGGCCTCCTGGAAATACCAGTCGGCCCACAGGTTATTTATGGCATAGGTTTCATGGGTGGAAGCTCCCTCCGGCAGGTAGGCATTGTCTCCTATTAATCCACCCGGTACCGAACTGGAAAGGGTAACCTGAAGAATGGATGGATTCTTCAGTAACTCCTGGCGAAAGGCATCTGTCTGCGCACCCAGCACATAGACCCGGTCTATGACTACCAGGTTCTCCTTGTTAAACCCCAGATCCTTGTCCCGTAAATAATTAATCTGCCTGTTTACCAGAATCGTACATATGAACAAAAAAATAGTCACCACAAACTGAAAGGTCACCAGAATCCTGCGCAGGCTTGCTCCCCTGGCCCCGCGCATAGCCCCGCTTTTCAGTACATCCACCGGTTTGAATGAAGAGAGGAAAAAAGCCGGATAGCTTCCGGAGACAAAGCCCACAAATAGACCAATTACCAGAAGTCCGATGATCAGGCGCAGGGTGCCCAGGGACTCTAATTCAAGTCCCTTCCCCGTAATACTGTTAAATCCGGGCATAAAAAGCTCCACCAATACCACGGCCAGAATCAGAGCCATAAGCGTAATCAGAAAGGATTCTACAATAAACTGCCGGACCAGACTACTTTTGTCGGCACCGGCTACTTTCCTGATTCCCACTTCGGTGGCCCTTCTGGAAGCACTGGCAGTTGCCAGATTCATAAAGTTAACGGAAGCTATCAGGATCAGAAACAGGGCAATCACTGAAAAAATAATGACCGAAGACCGGCTTCCGCCCGGGTTTATTTCAAACTGAAGATCCGACTTCAGGTGAATGTCCTTCAATGGTTCGAGAAAATATCCGTAAATGTTCCCGGATGCTAAAAACTCCTCCATCGATAATCCGAGGACCTCTTCCAGCTCTGTCCCCATATGCTTTGCAATAAGCTCCGGGAATTTTGCCTGCAGCTGACCAGGATCAGCGTCCTTCCCAAGCCGAATGTAGGTATAGTTATTGTTCCCCAGCCATTGGGTGTAATTGGCCAGATATATGGAGCTCATGGATCCAAGCATATTAAAGCGGAAGTGGGAATTCTCCGGAAATCCCCTGACCACCCCGGTAACTTCAAAATTTTCCTCTTGCTCACCAACCTGTAGTAACTTCCCCACAGGATCTTCATTCCCGAAATACTTGCGCGCCGTCTCTTCCGTCAGCACGACTGTGTTGGGCCTGTTTAACATATCGTCCGGATTTCCGTAGACCGCCGGTGCTGTGAATACATGGAAGAAGGTCGAATCCACATAATAAAAGTCCTCCTCAATAAACACCTTCTCTTCAAACCTGACCTTGGGATCTCCATCAAAGGTATACAGGCGGGTAAACTCCTCCACCTCCGGAAAATCAGACTTCAGGGTAGCACCCATGGGAGCATTGGATACAGCGGCTTCAACCTCATTGCCCTGTATCTTCCCCCTGATACAGATTCTATAGATATCCCTGAAGTGTTCATGGTGCCTGTCATAGCTTACCTCATCTATCACAAACAGCAGAATTATAATGGAACTGCTTATACCAATGGTCAGTCCCAGCAGGTTAATCAGCGTGTAGGCCCTGTTTCTGAAAGCATTGCGAAATGCAATGAGCAGGTAGGTCTTTATCATAACAGCTCAAAATTACAAGGGGCCTTCTTCAAAGCATGGTGCTAATTCAGGAATGTTTCCTAAATTGGATTTCAATTTAAATAAAATCACCAGAAAAGATGGTAAACAAGCGACTTTCTTTAAGGAATCTGAGTTTGATCACGGCCTTGCTTCTGGCTGCCACGGAACTCTATCCCTGCACCATTATTGCTGTGGGAAAAAAAGTTTCGGCCGATGGATCGGTGCTCATCTCACATACCGATTGCGGGCCCGATAACCGCATCCGTGTCGTACCTGGCAGGAGTTTTGAAAAAGGTGCTCTGGCACCGGTGTACTGGGGCATCCAGGATATCCACAGGCCCCTGGATGATTTTGGTGATGTTCTCGGATATATTCCTCAGGTTGAAAAGACCTATACTTACTTCCACTCGGCCTATCCTCATATGAACGAACACCAGCTGGCTATTGCCGAAAGCACTACCAGTCAGCGCAAGGAACTAAGGGTGGATATGGCTGTGTGCAAGCAGATCATGACCGTAGAACAGGCACAGGCCTTTGCCCTGCAGCGTTATACTTCGGCCCGGGAGGCCACTGCCTTTATTGGCCGCCTGATGAGCCAGTATGGTTTCCTCCCCTCCTGTGCGGGCGAATCGGAGACCCTGGTGGTAGGAGATACCGGGGAGATCTGGATCATTGAAATATTCTCTGTGGGATCTGACTGGGATCCCGAAAGCGGAGAACCCGGGGCCATCTGGGTGGCTCAGCGTGTACCGGACGACCATGCCCTGGTCGTGGCCAACTGGAGCATTATCAAGGAGGTGGACGAAAAGGATCCGGAAAATTTCATATTCTCCTCCAACTACAAGCAGTTTGCCATAGATAAAGGATGGTTCAATCCCGAAGGCAGCAAGCCTTTTATTCTCCAGGAGGTATATGCTCCCATTTTAAGAGAATGGGCGACCAATCGTATGTGGCTCTTCTACAGCACCTATGCCCCCTCTTACACCGACTGGCCGGAACGAAGGCTCGAGGACGGTCATATGATGGGATATAACCAGTACATTCAGTATGTGGAGCCCGTCTCCCTTTATCCCACCTCGGTGAAACCCGAACGAAAGATCTCTGTTCAGGATGTGATTGCCTTCCAGCGTTCCACCTTCGAGGGAACGATCTATGACAAAACAGAGGATTACGACTGGTATGTTCCGGACGGCAAAGGTGGAATGAAAAAGAGCCCGCTGGCCACCCCGTTTCCCAGCAAAGATATGCGGGAGTTGCTGGATATAAACAACCGCCGGAATGTGGCTCGTCCTCAGGGATATTACGGAATGATCGCTCAGCTGAGAGGATGGCTGCCCGATCCCATTGGAGGTATTTACTGGGTCTTCCTGGATAATGCCTACACCAGCCCCTACGTACCCATTTATGCCGGTACCCGGGAAACGGCCGAATGTTATAAGAACTTCGATCCCACCACCTACAGCAATAAGTCTGCCTGCTGGGCCATTGATTTTGTGGACAATCTGCTCTACCTGAAGTGGCAGGAGGCCGTGAAAGACCTGTGGGAGGTCCGGGATCCTTATGAGGAAGAACTTTTCTCAGAACATGATCATGTTGACAATGAAGCACTTGCGCTTTATAAGAACAATCCTGAAAAGGCCCTGGATTATCTCACTGCCTATTCGAAAGGTAAAATGGAAACCGTTCTGGAGATGTATAATGTTCTGCATGATGAGTTAATAGTGAAATACAGCAACAGCAGGTAATACCTGGGGCCTCGCTTTAGTATTTCGCTGTGAGTAACAAAACAGACAGTTATTCGTCCTTTTCATGGAGAAACTGATAAAAATAATTCTATGCCATAACTGCAGCACTTCCTTTGAACGGGATCTTGCATACCGAAGCTGCAGCAATTGCTTTGCCTGCACAGGCTGTGAGATATATACCTGTCCGGAGTGCGCCACAGAGATTGTGGTGAAACCAAAAATTATTACGCATTGATAGTCCGTCATATATTTAGTATAATCCGGCGCGATACAATAAGCCTTGTTACTAACCTGACCGGACTTTCACTGGGGCTTGCCGCTACCATCCTGCTCAGTGTATTTATTCAGTTCGAACTAAGCTTCGACAGGCATTTCACCCATGTCGACCGGATCTACCGGCTGAATTCCATCTGGATCAGCAGGGAGGGAACCATGGAAACGGCCATCAATCTCCGCCGGAGCTACACCGAGATTCCTGAAAAGGTTGCCGGTATAGAATCTGCCATTCAGCTTTACAGGGGATTTCAGGTAGAAGTGGCGGAAGGTGAAAAAAGACACAAGGAGCTGGGACTTCTGTACTCGGATCCGGACTTCTTCCGGATCTTCGACCTGAAAATGCTGGCAGGAAACCCCGAACTGGCCCTGTCGGAGCCCGGGGTGGTGGTACTCACCAAAAAGGCTGCCCTGCGGATCTTCGGACAGCTGGATGTGACAGGAAGGACGCTGACCATGGAGGATGCACTCTATACGGTATCGGGAGTGATGGAAGACATTCCCCCCAATACCCATTTTCGCTTCGATTTGCTGATGCCAATGAAATCGGTTTCTTATCTGGATGAGCTGGGGGGGCTTGAATTTTTTACCTATTACCTGATCGAAGAGGGAATGGATCCCGGACCGGTACTCGAAACCATCGGCCGGGAGAACTCCAGGCTACTCACAGAACGCTTTTCCAGTTTTGAAGGATCCAGCTTTGATTCGAGGCTCGAGGCCCTGGATCAATTGCACCTCCACACGGCTGTTGAGTGGGACCTCACCACTCCGGGAAGCATGAGAACCATTTATATCATGCTGATTATCACAATTTCGGTAATGGGGCTTGCTCTCTCCAATTTTATCAATCTGTACATTCTGAACGGGGCAAAACGTTCCAAGGAAATAGGAATCCGAAAGGTAAACGGAGCCGGCCGACGGCAAATGATCAAACAGTTTTATCTGGAAACCACCCTGGTGGTCTCCCTTGCCTTTATCGCAGGAACCATCCTCTCCATTGAACTGCTTCCTGCTTTTGCCAGCATTATGCAGCGAGAATCTTTTACCGAAGTTGGCAGTACCCCGGCCATCTACCTGGTTTCAGGCTCGGTCTTTTTACTGACCATACTGCTTTCCGGCTTTTACCCGGCCCTTTTGCTGAGCCGGGAAGCTCCGGTTCCGCTCCTTCGTGGCGGTGTGAACCCGGCAGGAGACAAAAAGATCCTGCTCAGGGCTGTGAGTGTGGTCCAGATCTGCATGGCCGTAAGTCTGCTGACCATCCTGCTGGGAATTAATACCCAGATCCGTTTCCTTAAAAGCCATGCCCTGGGATACGAGCCTGAAAACATTGTACTTATCTCCAACCTGAACCAGGGGCTGACGGGAAACTATCCGGCTATCCGGGATAAGTTGCTGAACCTGAATGGAATTGATGAAGTAGCAGCCTCCGGACACACCATCGGGGCAGGGAACAGCGGACAATCGATCAGGATGTACGGCGATGATCCCGACCAGGTAAAGGGAATCAATGAATACCGCATCCTGCCCGGGATTTGTCAGCTCTACCGGTTCAATCTGCTGGCAGGAAGATACCTGGATCCTGAAAGGCTTTCCGACCGTTCGGGGGTTATTCTGAATGCAGAGGCAACTAAAATGCTGGGGAAAACCCCGCAGGAACTGATAGGAGAATCGGTGGTCATGTTCGAAGATCCCATGGAGGTTATCGGCGTGGTTGAAGATTTCAATTACCAGTCGGTGGCCCTCGGGGTTGCACCCCTGGTTATCACGGCCTACTCCGACAGGATCAGGAACATCGCGGTCAGGATCTCCCCCGGAGCCGATCCGCAGGAGATTCTCAGTTCCATCGACGAAACCATCCGGGCTTTTGATCCCGACTATGTGATGATACATCGGTTTGCCACAGATATTGCCGAAGGATATTACCTGGCAGAAGAAAGGCTGCAAAAGATTCTGCTTTCGGGTTCACTACTGTCCGTGCTGATTGTCTTGCTGGGTATTTATGCGCTGGTATCCCACCACATGGTCAGAAGAACCAGGGAGATAGGAATCCGGAAGGCAATGGGCGGAAGCACCCGCGAAATGATGATCCTGGTCTATATCTCCACGCTCAAATGGACCCTGGCCGGTTCGGCTCTGGCCATTCCGCCTGCCCTGCTCTATCTTCGGCAATGGCTCAGCGACTATGCGGTCCGCATTCCCATATCCTGGTGGATTTTTGCATGCAGCATCGTCACAGTCATTCTGTTCCAGACCCTGATCACCCTGGGGCAGACCCGAAGAACAGCCCGCAGAAATCCGGTTGTGGCTTTACGCTACGAATAGCTATCTTTGCGCACTTCCAAATAGAAAAAAGTGCAAGAATACCTGGGTGAAACAGCGGCCCTGCTAACTGCTGTCTGCTGGACGGTGACTGCCATGGCTTTTGAATCGGCCGGAAAACGTGTGGGTGCGCTTTCGCTGAACCTGATCCGGCTGCTGACCGGCCTGGGTTTCCTGGGGATATTTAATGCCATATTCAACGATGGATTTTTACCATCAGCCACCGGATACCAATGGTTCTGGCTGACCCTTTCCGGAGTGGTTGGTTTTGTGCTTGGCGATTTGTTCCTGTTCCGGGCCTTTATCCTGATCGGTGCCCGCATCTCCATGCTGATCATGGCACTGGTTCCTCCCATCACTGCCCTGATTGGCTGGCTTACCCTGGGAGAGATCCTTTCGGGCAAGGAGTTCCTGGGCATGGGGGTGACCCTGATGGGTATTGTACTGGTAATCTCAACCAAACTGGATATGAAAAAGGTCCCCCCGGGATTATCACTCTCCCTGAGACCACTGCTGCTGGGAAGCTTACTGGCTCTGGGAGGGGCCCTTGGTCAGGCAGCCGGACTGGTACTTAGCAAAAAAGGCATGCAGGATATGAATGCCTTTGAGGCCACACAGATACGCATTATGGCCGGAGTGGTCGGATTTACCGTGGTAATCACCCTCTTTAAGAGGTGGAGGCACCTGCTGGGAGCCCTGAAGGATCTGAAGGCCATGAAAGCGATGACCCTGGGCTCCTTTACCGGTCCTTTCCTGGGGGTTAGTTTTTCCCTGCTGGCCGTTCAGCATACCGATACTGGTGTTGCAGCCACCCTGATGGCCCTAACCCCGGTTTTGATTATTCCACCGGCCATTTTTATGAACAAGGAGCGTATCAGGCTCATTGAAATCATTGGAGCAGTCATCTCTATAAGCGGAGTGGCTTTATTCTTTCTGTAAACCCTTTGCTTATAATCCTTCCGTCATTCAGAAAAGCTACAGGTGATCCGGAAACTTGTCCTTCTGGTGGATCCGCTGCCTGCGCTCGGTATACATGTGCAGCAGGTTGGAGATCAGGATTACCATGGAAACCAGACCCGCCAGGGCCAGAACATACACCAGGAGATCCCCGTAAGGAACCAGGAAATAAAAAACTATGATGATCAGGGTCACCCATACTCCGGCACACCAGGGACAGGTAACCATGGAGTGAATGGTGCCGATCACATAGAAGTTCTCTCTTTTTTTCAGCACATCCCGAAAATACTTGAAGATCTTCTCAAACACCAGGATCCGGGTCATCCGGAAGGAAGCCAGAATAACCAGCACAGCTTCTTTAATGGTAAGATCCCTGATATCAATACCCTCCCTCTTCAGAAAGTACCCTGCCAGTGCAATCGCTCCGAAAAAGACAAAGGCAGACCAGAAATTCCAGGCCTGATGTTTTCGTTCATTCAACATAGTTTACTGTAATTAGATCCTGGAGCAATATACAAAACTATTTTTTTAATGGGATTTTTGACATGGCCCGTTCGGTCATGGCAGTAATAGTCAGTGCCGGGTTCACCCCCGGATTGGCAGAAATGGCGCTGCCGTCGCACACATAGAGATTCTTGTAGTTGAACACCTGGTGATCTTGATCGATCACCCCTTCTGTATCATCCTTCCCAATGACGCAACCTCCGAGGATATGCGCGGTAAGCGGAGTGCCCAGTATAGCTTCGGAAATCATCACAAAGGGGGTCCCATTTACCTCTTCCGCCGTGGATTCGGCCAGCTTTTTAGCCAGTGGCATAAAGGCCGAGGGTGCCGGACCGCTTGAAAGTACACTGCGCATATTCAGCAGGCCGCGTTTTAATCTCAGGGTACTGTCCAGATGCTGCATAAATAGCAGAATTACCGACTCTTTTGCAAAATCCCTGCTCACATAGATCCTGAGCCAGGAAACAGGCCTGCTGATAAAACGCCAGATCAGCTTCAGGATTCTTCCCGCCACTGTTTTTCCATAAGTCATGGGTACTCCCAGCAATTTCCAGAATCCCGATCCGCTGCCATAACGAACCGGCTCCAGATGGGTATCTGCATCCGGGGGGAAAATAGAGCCGATGGCCACCCCTCTGGAAAAATCTTTCTCCTTTTGAGACGAGTGTATAAGTGCCAGACTCTCGTTATTGGTTCTTATATCTGCTCCTACCCGCTTGCTCAGTCCGGGAAGGTAAAAGCGTTTCATATTAAGCAGCAGTCGCACCGTTCCCAGCACACCCCCTGAGAAAACCACTCCGCTGGTGGTGAACTCATTTCTGCCTTTGAAAAGTCCTGAAGCATCCTTTATCCTGACCCGGTAGCCGGTCTCGCCCGCTTTGCCCCCACTGTCTGGCTGGTTTATCAAAGGGGCCACACGGATCACCTTTTTCTCCGGAAGAACTTCCGCCCCCTCCTTCTCTGCCAGGTAGAGGTAGTTTTTATCCAGAGTGTTTTTGGCATTGTAGCGGCAACCGGTCATACAGGAGCCGCAATGATTGCACCCCGACCGCCTGGGGCCCTTTCCATCGAAAAAGGGGTCAGGAACCTCCTGTTCCGGTTCTCCAAAGAAAACCGCCACACGGGTGGGTTCAAAGAGTTTCGATTTTCCAAATTTTTTCGCCACGGCACGCAGGGCTTCATCCGAATCATACAATCCGGGATTTTCCGTAGAGCCCAGCATCCTTTCCGCCTCCGCGCAGTGTGGTTCCAGCTCCTGTTTCCAGTCAGCCAGACCGGACCAGCTTCCGGATTTGTAGAAAGTTTCGCGGGGCCTGGGCAGCGTATTGGCGTACATCAGCGATCCTCCGCCCACCCCGACGCCGCTCAGTATTCCCACATGGCGCATGATGGTCATTTTAAAAATACCATGGAAACGGAACAAGGGCAACCAGAGCCATTTGCGGAGATTCCAGTTGGTCTCGGGAAAATCTTCAGCCTTCCACCTTTTTCCCTTCTCGACAACCAGAACCCGGTACCCTTTTTCGCTCAGGCGCAGAGCGGAAACGGATCCTCCAAAACCAGATCCGATAATGATGTAGTCGTAATCGAAACTCATGCCCCAATATATCATTTAATCGTGGAAACCGGATTACATGGATTATATTTGTTATATCCATGTTTTCAAAAGAAGAAGCAAAGACACTGCGGGAGGAGTTCTGGAACTCCTTCAGACTCCTGTCTGCCGGCAGACGGGTCAGGAAAAAACTGCCCGGCAACTGGATGCTGGAACACACCGGGATCAAGGCGCTCAAGCTGCGGTTTTATGTGGACCGCCAGGTAGCCCAGGTAGGGATTGACCTGGAAACCAGGAATATGGATAAACGAATCGAGCTTTACGAAAAGCTGGAATCGCTTAAGAAGTTGCTGGAGAAAGCCATGGATTCACCCCTGATCTGGGAGCTGGATTATATCCGGGAGAACGGGAAAGCGGTGAGCCGAATCTACCTCGAGCTGGAAGGGGTCGATATCTATTCACGGGAAACCTGGCCCGGGGCTTTTGAGTTTATGTACCAGCAGATGATCAAGCTGGAGGCTTTTTACAGGGAATATCAGGACTACATCAAATACTGAACCTAGCAAGAATAAAGATGAAGAGTCACAAATCACTTTATATCAGCGCTCTTATTGCACTTCTGTTCATTTTTTCGGATGGCAGGACACAGCAGCCGGTCTCTGCGGCTGACAGGCAGGCCAGATTTGCAGGAACCTTCTATCCGGCAACAAAACAGGCCCTTGAATCACAGCTTCAGCAACTTTTCAAAGTAGCCGAAGCAGGCACTTCAAAAGGACGGGTTCAGACGCTGATCGTCCCCCATGCCGGGTATGCTTACTCGGGGATGGTGGCCGCATCCGGATATAAAAGCATTCCGCCTGATGCCTCCTATGAAAATATCTTTATCATTGCCTCTTCCCACCGCGAACAATTCCGGGGCTGTTCCATCTATCCCTCCGGAAATTATATCACTCCCCTCGGTAAAGTAAGGGTTAACCAGGAAATTGCAGACACCCTGATCCAGAGCCATAAAAACATCAGCTATAAGCCAGAGGCACATGACCGGGAGCATAGCATCGAGGTGCAGATCCCCTATCTCCAGTACCATTTCGGACAAATGCCTCCCATTGTTCCCATTGTTATGGGTTCCTCCTCCCTGGCAGAGGCCAGGGAGCTTGCCACCGCCCTGATACCCTACTTCACCCCGGAGAATCTCTTTATTATCAGTTCCGATTTTTCCCACTATCCGGATTATGAAGATGCCAGGCGGATCGACAGAATCACCGGCGATGCGATCCTGACAAAAGACCCGGAGCTTTTTTACAATGCGCTCCGGCAGAGCAGTGAAGCATCCGTAAAGAACCTGCTTACCCCCTGCTGTGGATGGAGTTCCGTTATGACCATGCTCTATATGGCCGACCGCCGGGAAGACCTGGAGCTGAAAGCAGTGCTCTACAAAAACTCGGGCGATTCAGATGCCGGAGACAGGGAGCGTGTGGTCGGATACTGGGCCATCGCCGGTACGATCGTTTCGCCTGAGGAGCATCCCTTTTCCCTGAGCACCAGGGATAAGCAGCTTTTGATCGATATTTCCCGATCCACTCTCGAAAGCTACATCCAGAATGAGAAGGTCTATGAGGTGAACCAGAAGGATCTGAGCTTCAACCTGAAACAGCCCTGCGGCGCTTTCGTCAGCCTCTACATGGGCGGAAGGCTAAGGGGATGTACCGGTAACTTCTCCCCTGAAAAACCCCTGTATGCTGTGGTTCAGGAAATGACCATCGCTGCTGCTACCCGCGATCCCAGGTTTGCAGCGGTCGAAAGCCCGGACCTCCCCTATATAAGCATTGAAATATCGGTCCTGACCCCCTTGCAAAAGATCAACTCCATCGATGAATTTCAACCGGGCCGGCATGGCATTTACATGACCAGGGACGGCCGGTCGGGCACCTATCTGCCCCAGGTGGCGGAGCAAACAGGCTGGAACAGGGAAGAGCTCCTCGGCCACTGTTCCCGGGAGAAGGCAGGCCTGGGCCGGGATGGATGGAAGGAGGCTGATCTGTATGTATACGAAGCGATTATAATTGGAGAAGAAAAGAAAAAATGACCGGGGGTGCCTATCATTTGATTTCCATCGGGACCGGGATCCTGTTCCTTTATATGATGAGCCTCTGGATGGTTCACCTCCGGGTGATTCCCGGAAAGCAAAACAGGAGGTTCTGGAACTTTCTGCTGCTTTTCTTCTTTATTTCCACCGCTGTTCCGGGACTGTTCCTGGTGGTGAAGGTCAACTATAAACTGAATATCCCCTGGGTGGAAGAGGTCATGCAGTGGCATGTCGACTGTGGGATCGCTTTCTCCCTCGTGGCCCTTTTTCATCTCCTCCGGAACATAAAATATTACACCGGGAAACAGGCTCAGTCCAGCGCTAAAACAAACGAATCCGGGGATATTCATCCCGCCGGTAACTTTTTTACCGGTCTGCAGGAGAGCATATTCTTTCTGCTGCTGGGATATATCAGCATCATGGCACAGCTGGTGTTGCTCAGGGAATTTATCAAGAGTTTCCTGGGAAACGAACTGGTTATCGGTATTTTCCTGGCCATCTGGATGGTGCTGACAGCCCTGGGGGCAAAGTCCGGGAACAATTACCGGGGCCGGATAGCCCTCCCCGGACTATACAGGATCCTGGCCCTTCTGGGGGCACTCCCTCTTCTTATTTATCTCCTGCTGATCCTGGTAAACAGGTTCTTCTTTCTTCCCGGCTACCAGGCCGGGATCCTGGATATCACCCTGGTCATTTTGCTCCTCACTGCCCTGTTCACGGGAATATCCGGATTCCTCTTCGGGTACGTATCCAGGTCGCCGGGAGCCCATAGATCCAGATCTGCCTCCTACAGGCTGGATGCTCTTGGATCCCTGGCCGGCGGGATATTTTTCAGTCTGATCCTGGTGTACCTGCTTAATAACCTGCAGGCCCTGACCCTCTTGTTCCTGATTACCAGTGTGCTCCTGGTCTGGATATACGGATTTCCAAAGCCCGGGGCCCCGCGGTGGACCCTGTTATTTGCCGGCATACTGCTCTTTGCCCTCAGTCTGGCTCCGGAGCTGCTCAACGCGGTGGAAGGACTCAGGTACCGGCAGGAAAAGGTCCTTCACATCAAGGATACCCCGCATGGCAATCTGACCTTTACCTCCAGGAATGATCAGGTGACGGGCTACCTGGACGGAAACCCGGTTCTCAGTTCCGGTGACCTGAGCCGGATTGAGGAATCCGTGCACTTCCCGGCGTTGCAGCACCCGGATCCCCTATCCTTCCTCTTACTGGGAGGCGGACTGACGGGTCACCTGGACGAAGTGGCCAAGTATCTGCCTGACAGCATCGATTATTGCGAAGCGGATCCATGGATTTTTCGCCTGGGGCGAATCTATTTTCCGGAGAACAGCTCCGCTCAACTCCGGTTTATTCCCCGGGATGGCCGCAGCTGGCTGAAACAATCGGGAAGCAGTCAGTATGATGTGATTATTTCGACAGCCGGGGATCCGCTTACCCTGGGCTGGAACCGCTATTTCACCCTGGAATTCTATCAACTGATTAAGAAACATCTTGCTCCGGAAGGAATCTTTTCCATGCAGCTGAGCACTGGTGGAAATTATGTGAATAATGAGGGAAGTCAGCTGCTGGGTATCAACTACCACACTTTGAAACAGGTATTTACCCATGTGGCCATGGTTCCCGGCAATTCCACGTACTTCCTTGCTTCAGAGGCCCCTCTTTCCATGGATTTCCCAACCCTTCTGCAAGATCATGAGATCTCCACCACCTATGTGCATCCCGACTACCTGGATGCGAACCGGATCTTATTCGACAGCGGGCAACTGCTCCAGCGGATTCAAAATGAGAAAGCTCTTATCAACAGGGACCTCAGGCCCGGCTTGTTTTTTGCCAGCCTCACCGGGCTGGAATCCCGGATGGGAAAGCATTCCCTGGCTATAACGGGGATCCTCGCCTCGCTGCTGTGGGTGGTTCTCTGGCTATCCTACAAACCCGTGAGATCCCTCATGTATATCTCCGGGTTTACCGGCGCCGGCATACAGATGGTGCTGATTTTGGTGATGCAGTCCCTCTATGGATTTGCCTACCTGGCAGCCCCCATGATGATTACCGTTTTTATGGGTGGACTGGTCCTGGGTACCCTGAGATGGAAGAGAAAGAGGAAAGAAGCGTCCCTTCTTGAACTGAGCGGAATGGCAGGGCTTCTGGCCCTGGTATCTGCCCTGGGCTTCCTGCTGCTCAGGGCCGGGGCTCTGTCCGATACCGGATTTTCCGGGCAGCTGCTGCTTGGAGCGGTAAACCTGATTACCGGGACCCTGGTGGGAACCGTTTTTAGCATGGCCGTTCATCTGAAAGATGGCTCGACCCCTGTAAGTCCGGGAATCCTTTACAGTGCCGACCTGGCAGGGGCCGCACTGGGAACCTTACTACCCGTGGTCTTTCTTCTCCCCTTGATCGGTGTCAGGAATACCTTTATCTTGTTCACCGGAATCAATCTGATCACCATGATCCGGCTTTGGGTTAAGGGAAATACTGCATAGGTCATGGACAAGCGCACCTTCATAAAAACCGGGGTATGCGGAACCGCATGTGCCCTGCTCGGACCGGGAACCCTGTTTGCCGAGGCCTCCGGGAGGCCATGGAAGTGGAGCCGGGAGGCCCTGTATCAGTCGGAGACCCCCAAAGGCGTTCGATGCCTGATCTGCCCGAACGAATGTACCCTGAAAGAGGGGGAGTTAAGCGAATGTCATAACCGCAGGGTGTACAAGGGCAAGCTCTATACCATCGCTTACGGAAATCCCTGTGCGGTGCATCTGGATCCCATTGAAAAAAAGCCACTCTACCACTATCTGCCGGACTCGGACGCTTTTTCCATTGCCACAGCCGGCTGCAACCTGGCCTGTCTCAACTGTCAGAACTGGACCATTTCCCAGTCCTCTCCCGAGGAAACCGAAAACTTTGACCTGATGCCCCAAAAGGTCATTGAGCAGGCCCGGAAATACAATTGCCGGAGCATTGCCTATACGTATTCCGAACCCATTACCTGGTACGAATACCTGTTCGATACCGGACAAATGGCCCGTGAAGCAGGAATCAAAAACGTTCTTGTATCGGCCGGCTATATAAACAGAGATCCTTTGCTGAACCTGTGCAAAGTAATTGATGCAGCCAACATCGACCTGAAGTCCATGGATGACTCCATCTACCTGAAACTGAATGCCGGAAAACTGGAGCCGGTGCTGAACACTCTCAAAACACTGAAAGATGAAGGCGTTTGGCTGGAGATTACCAACCTGGTGATACCATCCTGGACCGACGACCTGGATATGATACGCCGGATGTGCGGCTGGCTGGCCCGGAACGGCTTTGAGGACACCCCCCTTCACTTCAGCAGGTTCCATCCCCAGTACAAGCTGCAAAGGCTGCCTGCAACTCCCCTCCGGACGCTTGAATCCGCAAAAGAGATAGCTCTCTCAGAGGGCCTGAAGTTCATCTACATAGGGAATGTTCCCGGAAGCAAGGATACTCATACGCTTTGCCCCGGCTGCGGAGAAATCCTGGTGGAGCGCTCCGGATACACCCTCAAAAGCATGAAGGTGAAAAGCGGGCTTTGCCCCTACTGCTCCACCCCGATTCCGGGACACTGGAGTTGAACTCTTCTTTCCTCCCGGTGTTATAAGCATACGTACCAATGATCGATGAAGAAATTATTAAGCATATGCAGTATGCTGGCCCTGGTCCTGAGCCTGGCCGGGCAGGATACGCTGATACAGAAAAAAACCGTGAAATACAATAAATTAACTGAATTTGAGGAGTTTGTGATACTTGAAAAAGGGACCGAAAGACCCTGGACGGGCAAGTATGTGGAACATAAGGAAACAGGGGTTTATGTTTGCAAACGATGCAATGCCCCCCTCTATCGTTCTGATGATAAATTCGACAGCCACTGTGGCTGGCCCAGTTTCGATGATGAGATTGAAGGTGCGGTTACCCGGAAGATGGATGCGGACGGGCAGCGTACCGAAATTATCTGCTCCAACTGCGAAGGGCATCTGGGGCACGTATTCCTGGGAGAAAGGTTTACAGAAAAAAATACCCGGCATTGTGTGAATTCCTTATCCCTCCAATTCATCCCCGCCAGGTAAGAAGCTTGGCAGACCGCTCATTTTTTACTATCTTCACCCATCCAACTCTAACTACATAAACATGGGAAAAGGTGATCAAAAAACCCGCAGGGGAAAACTCTTCAGTGGCAGTTACGGAGTGCTCAGACCAAGAAAAAGAAAAAACGCGTTCAGCCTGGTAAGTGCAAGCAGGAAGAAAGCAGTTGAATCCGAAAAGCCGAAAGCAAGTCCGAAGCCTAAAGAAGAACCGGCCGCTGAAGTCACTGAACCGCTTGCAGAGGAGGTAAAGCCAGAGATTGAAGAGACTAAAGCAGCAGCAAAGAA
This sequence comes from Bacteroidales bacterium, assembly GCA_029210725.1. NCBI lineage: Bacteria > Pseudomonadati > Bacteroidota > Bacteroidia > Bacteroidales > Bacteroidales bacterium. Next base: position 47,077 of record JARGFM010000004.1, read on the forward strand.
ACCGGCAGCCAAAAAGCCCGAAGTCAAAAAGGAGACCTCAAAAAAAGAGACTTTAAAAGGGGAACCTTCCAAAGAAGAACCGCCCAAAGCGTAGACCCGGTGCAGTGAGCAGGAGAATGAGCAATGTTTGCCATACTTGATATTGAGACCACCGGCGGAAGCCCGAAAACAGAGAAAATAACAGAAATTGCCATCTACTTTCATGACGGTGAGAAAATCGTTGATGAGTGGAGTACCCTGATCAATCCCGAAAAATCCATCCCCTATTTTATCACCGGACTTACCGGAATCACCAACGAAATGGTGGCCAATGCTCCCAGGTTCTGCGAGATAGCCAAAGAGTTGGTGGAACGCACCGAGAACCATACCATCGTTGGACATAATGTAAAATTCGACTACTCCTTTATCCAGAGTGAGTTCAGGAATCTCGGTTTTAGCTTCGATCGCAACACCCTCTGCACCATTAAACTGAGCAGAAAGATTATCCCGGGACACAAATCCTACAGTCTGGGCAAGCTCTGCAGGGATCTGGGCATTGAAATCACTGACAGGCACCGGGCAGAAGGCGATGCCCTGGCCACGGTTAAACTGTTCGAACTGTTGCGCGATAAGCAAAACGGGGAGTTTGAATCTGCCCTTGTTCAGGATCCATCCGGAAAATATAAGAACCTGAACGAGCATCTGACCGTGGAAGATATTCAAAACCTGCCCGAGGCATGTGGTACCTACTACTTCTTCGATGAGCATAAAGAGCTGCTTTACATTGGCAAAAGCAAAGATATACGCCACCGGGTCCTCTCCCACCTGGGAAACACCACATCCAGGAGGGCCATGGAGATGAAACAGCGTATCCACTCCATCTCCTATGAACTAACAGGCAGTGAACTGATTGCTCTGCTCAAAGAATCCAGAGAGATCAAAGAGCAGAAACCCAGGTTCAATCGTGCACAGAAACGATCAAGCTCCTACTGGGGCCTATACCCGGGGAAAGATGAATCCGGATATATCACTTTTTCGCTGAAGAAAATCTCTGAGACTGCGGACGACCCGGTCACCTGCTTTAATAATCAGAAAGAGGCCCGGGAAGTATTAACAAAAATGGTTGGTAAGCACTGGCTTTGCCAGAAGCTGAGCGGACTCTATCAGACCAATGGCGCCTGTTTTCACCATTCTATCAGACAGTGTAACGGGGCCTGCATTCAGGCAGAAGCTGTTTCAGCCTATAACAAAAGAGCAGGTTTACTGCTTGACAGCCTGACACTGGACCGTGGAAATGTGCTGATTATTGATAAAGGAAGGGATCCGGACGAGCGAAGCCTGGTTCGCATTGAGAAGGGGATCTATATGGGCTACGGATACCTGTCGGTAAATGAGGCTTACCTGGGAATTGAGGAGATGCTCGACTGCATTCAGCCCTCTCTGGACAACAGGGATATCAGGCAGATCCTGAGAAACTGGCTAAAAAACAACCAGGTGGAAAAGTTGCTGTATTACTGAGTTCTTTTCCTAAGGCAGATCTTCAATATCCTCCAGGTTTTCCAAACCAGGCATATCCAGGCCTGATGCAATGCTGGCAATGCTTTCCAGATCGATATCTCCCTGGATGGCGATCAGGGCATCCTCACCCCCTCCGCTGACAATCAGCAGGAATTCGGTGATCTTTCCTCCCTGTTCACGGGCCAGAAAAAGAACATTCTCATCCTGGTCCTTAACCGTCATCATCTCCTTGTATTCCGACCTGGGCAGCATCTCCAGCAATTCGGCAGCAAAGGACTCTGAATTACTTCCTTCCTGGGTCAGTATTTTAATAGAACTGATCCCTGCCGTTGCCTTTTTAAATTCATTGTATTCCGGATCGTTCGTCTCCAGGCTGTTCAAAAGGTTGAACATAAAGCTGGAAATATAGACGGTGGTATAACCTTCCTTTCCGCTGTATTTTTCAAATACCTTGTCTACGGCAGTATTCTGTCCCATTGCAAAGAGGGTCAATAGAATCAACACCCCTCCCATAAATATCCGTTTCATCTTATCTTGTTTTATATTTATTTTTCCTGAATCTTATCGTTCAAATTCTTCAACCCGCTGCAATTGTCCCAGCAGGCTGAGTTCCTTGCTTCCCTTGTTGATCTTCGACAGCGACTTCAAAGGATCGGAGGTGGTCCTGGATACCTTCCTGACCATTTCAAGCTCACTGGTTCCCTCATTCAGCTTGGTCGATACATAGGCCAGTGCTCTTTTGGCCTCTGCATAGGCATCCTGAGGATCTTCATAGGTGTCGGTCATCTGGCTGGAAGCCAGCAATCCCGGCTGGCCGTCTCTGAAATATCCCACATAAAGCGCAATGACCACCAGCAGTCCGGCTGCCAGTCCGGAAAGCGAAAATATAGAGATTCTCCTGGTCCGGATCACCTTTTTCTCCTGCTGGTCGATCACATCCAGGATCCTCTGGTTCAAGCCAACGGGTACCGGAATCCTGTTTCCGGCAGGCTCCAGAGACCGGAACAGGTCCCTGTCCGGTATCAACTCGTCCGGGACACTGCCCGAAGAAAAATACTCCTGAAGGATCTCCTCCTCCTTCATCGTGGTCTCTCCCTGGTAGAACCGGTCAATTAACTTACGTATCTCTTCTATACTCTCCATGCTGAATACTGTTTTTCAATCATTTCACGCATCTGTTTTCTGGCCCGCGATATACTCACCCGGATGGCATTCACATTCATATTAACCATCCCGGCGATCTCCTCGTACTCTTTTCCCTCCAGGTGCCGCAGATGGACCAGCGAGCGCTGCGGTTCGGGCAGTGCTGAAATAAGCTTATGAACAAGTTCCGCGTCTTCCTTCTTTTCAAGGTTCTCTGAAGGCGTTTCAGTGTGATAATTCTCTTTAAATTGTTCCGCCTTCATGGCATCCTGGTTAACTTTCCTTCTCCTCAGATGATCCAGGCATAAATTCCGGGTAATCCGGACACACAGCGCCTCAATGCTCTTGTAAGAACTCAGATCATTCCGCATCCCCCAGAGTCTCACATAAACCTCCTGGACAATGTCCTCAGCCTCTTCCCGGTTGTTCATCAGGCGAAAAGCCATCCGATACAACCGGGAACTGTAAGGCATTACCATCAGTTTAAACTCTGAGGACTTCATGCGGTATCAATAACTTTAAGAACTTCTAAGTTAAAAATCTAAAAATCGATGTCCAAATCGTGATCCATGTGCTCTGCCAGTTCTTCCAGGTCCTTCATGTTAAAGTCCCCCGTGATATAGATCAGGACATTGTCATCGCCACCCACAATCAGAAGAAACTCGGAAACAATGTTCTGATTCACCTTCATCCACATGCGGACCACCTCTCCGCTGTCATCCACCGTAAGAACCTCGGCAAAATCATTCACATCCAGATCGTTCTTGATCTCCTCGTAGAAATTAACATTTTCCCATCCCTCTTCATCCTCAATGGTCAGGATCTTGACACTGGCGATCTTGTCGACAGGAAAATCCTGCTCCTCCAGCTCCTCGATACCCATGGCATTTACCATCTGGAACAACTCGGGACTAAGGTTTACAGTGGTTATTCCCTGCTTTCCCTTGTACTTGGCAAAAAGCTTGTCTACAGCACTGTTCTGAGCCATTATAAAGGCCGGGAACGCAATTACCAGAATTAACAATACTACTCTTTTCATGATTTCCTTTTTTAGTTTATAGAACGATAAAAACTGCTTTCTAAACCGAAGACGAAGCAGACGGAAATTCATTACTGAGCGAGTAAAAAAAAGTGATGGATTTCTTTTTTGCAGAAAATAATATTGTTGTTATCTTTGCAACCGCTTTTAAAGCGATAACAGGATGACTCAGTAGCTCAGCTGGTAGAGCACATCCCTTTTAAGGATGGGGTCCTGAGTTCGAACCTCAGCTGAGTCACCACCCTCTTAGAACCCCGATCGGAAACGGTCGGGTTTTTTTTTATTCGATCAGGCCAAGCTTTTTGGCGCGGGCCTCCCAGTTCTTCCTGGCCAGCATCTGCATGTCCTCCACATTGTCCATCTCATCGACGATTTCCAGCCCGATAAGCGTCTCGAACAGGTCCTCCATGGTGACCAGTCCGCTCACCATCCCGTATTCATCCACTACGATGGCCATATGAATCCTGCGTTCAATCAGTTTGCTGAATAAGCGGATGATAGGGGTATCCTCATTCACGGCTGTAATGGGCCTGGCAATGCTTTTCAATGGCTCCCCTCCTCTGTTCTCGATAATCGCCTCCATCACCTCATCTCTAAGAACAAAACCTGAAAACTGGTTCAGTTCTTTATGGTAAAGGGGGATCCTCGAAAAAATACCAGGCTGGTTCTTTTCATAAAACTGTTCCATGGAGGTGTTTTCATCAGCCGCATGAATAACGACTTGAGGGGTCATAATGTTCTTTACCAGAATGCTCTGAAACCTCATCAGATTCTGCAGGATGCGGGATTCCTCGTCATCCATCACCCGGTTTTCAATAACCGTGTCGGTGATGGCCCGGAACTCCGGTTCGCTGATGGGCGATTTGCCGCTCCTCCCTTTCCGGAACAAACGGGTCACAGAATTGGTCAGAATGATAAAGGGATAAAGCGGTGAATAAATCATGATGCGCAGGGCATAGACGGTAAAACGGCTCAACTCTTTCCAGTAGAGTGCTCCCAGGGTCTTGGGAATAATCTCCGAACCAATCAGGATAATCAGAGTCAGGATGATGGATGCAATCGCCAGGTATTCGCTCCCCCAGAGTTCCTGGACCTGCGAGCCAATACCGGCTGCACCGATGGTGTGGGCAAAGGTGTTCAGGGTCAGAATAGCCGACAGCGGAAGGTCAATGTTTTTCTTGTAGTGGTCCAGCCAATGCGCATACTTTTTCCCCTCCTTCTGCTTCATATTGATGAAAATACTGGAGGTACTCAGAAGTGTGGCCTCGAGGATAGAGCACAAAAAGGACAAAAACAGGTCTATACCCAGATATACAAAGAGTATAACCATCGAAACAAAGATAGTTATCCTGTTGGATTTTTCATCTGTGTCTATTCTTTCGATTTCCCGGTCATGGGAACAAAGCGGACCGGGTAATGCTCTTTCTGCGAAAGGTGGCCCTTCCTGTCTTTTTGAACCTCTACCATATACTGGGTCTCAAACTGTCCGCCCACCGGTATCACCATACGTCCGCCAGGAGCCAGCTGGTCCAGTAAAGCCCGGGGGATCTCCTCCGGGGCGCAGGTCACAATGATCCGGTCGAAAGGGGCGGCCTCGGGCCATCCTTCGTAACCGTTTCCGATCCTGACCTGTACCTGGTCATACCCAAGTTCTTTTAAAAGTTTTTCTGCCTTTCGCCCCAGGGGTGCAACAATCTCCATGGTATAAACATGATTGCAAAGCTCCGCCAGCACGGCTGCCTGGTATCCGGAACCCGTCCCAATTTCGAGCACACGGAGTTCTGGTTCCAGATCGAGCAGTTCGGACATATGGGCCACAATAAAGGGCTGGGAAATGGTTTGATTATGACCGATCAGCAGGGGACTGTTCCGGTAGGCCAGGTCCCGGTATTCTTCCGGGACAAAGAGATGCCTGGGCACACGGCGCATCGCCTTCAGCACCCCGGGGTCCTTCACCGGCTGAAATGGATAATTCTCAATGCCCTCCCGGACCATTTGTTCCCTTTCCACCACCCTTTCCGAGAATCCGGGATGCAATTTCTGTTGTTCTGTGTTTACCTGCGAATAAAGCGGTAGTTCCCAAACCAGCAGTGTTAGGAAAAGCACAAACATAGTAATACGGTCATCCCGTCTCTGGAGGCCTGAAATCTGATCCTGAAATTCCGGAACACTTTTTGTAGTTGCATTTGTCTTGTTTTCCGCCATCGCTTGATTCGCTCTTTTGAATAAAAACGGAAGAAGGGCGAGAATGTTCAGGCATATGAGGGCCGGAACAAAGGATATTGCTAATTTTGTATTCATATAAATGAGAAAATGGAACGACTGATAAGGAACAGTGCTTTAATCATAGTGATCAGCATTGTATTTGCCCTGCTTCCGGCCTGTGAGAAAGAGGAGAACGGGAACGGGAATGAAAACGAACTTCCGGAAGAAACGCTGATTCTGAATGAATGGATCTGGGAAGGAATGAATGAGGTCTACCTGTGGGAGGCTTTTATCCCGGATCTGAACTGGAGAGAGGAAACGGATCCGGAAGCTTTCTTTTATAAGCTTTTGTATTCGGGGGACCGTAATTCCTGGATCGTAGATGATTATGAAGAACTTGCAGCTATGTTTGACGGGGTGGAGACAGCCACCGGTATGTCGGCATACCCCATGATATATACCGGAAACCAGGTGGTCAGTTTTGTGGAATATGTAACGCCAGGCTCCCCTGCAGCCGATTCAGGAATTGCTCGCGGCGATATCATATATACCATCGACGGCACGATTTTAACCACGGAGAATTACTATTCGCTGTATTATCAGACGACGGCCACTTTTGGTTTTTCCGATTGGAATGGTAGTGCCATGGTTCCCAACGGAACAGAGATTCCCCTCACGGCCATTGAGTTGAATCAGAACCCCATCATTTATGATGAAGTTATTGAATACCAGGGACTAAAAATCGGTTACCTGGTCTATACACAGTTTACCGCTGGAGAATCCGGCGAGTGGCTGGACGAGCTGAACGGGGTATTTAACGAATTTAAATCGGCCGGTGTCAGTGAGGTGGTCATTGACCTCCGCTACAACCCGGGAGGGAGCCTGGATCTTTCAGCTTATATGGCGGCAAGCCTGGCGCCCGCAGCGGTTATGGAAGGGAACGAGGTGTTTGTGGACCTGGTCTGGAACGACTTATACAATAGCTACTGGGCGGGGGCTGACCTGGATGATAATGGAGAGGCAGATGGCCTGGAGTCGGCCCAGCTCCGGATCCGGATGCCCCACAGCGATCTGAATCTGAATCTTTCCACGGTTTATTTTCTGACCACCGATGGGACCGCTTCGGCCAGTGAATCCCTGATGACCGGGCTCTATCCCTATATGAACGTGGTACAAATCGGAACCAGCACCTATGGAAAGTGCTATGCTTCCATCACCATAGATGACTGGGAAGAACCCAAGCGCCATAACTGGGCCATGCAGCCCATCGTAATCAAATATTCCAACTCAGAGGGTTTTACCGATTTTGTAGACGGGATAACTCCTGACATAGAGGTGGTGGATAACCTGCTTTATGCCTTGCCCTTCGGAAGCATGGGGGATCCTTTGCTGGCCACGGCGCTTGAGGAGATCACCGGGGTATCGCCCCTGGCGAAGAAATCGGTGGGACCGGAAACCCGGTTCAGTTCCATTCCCCGGCCCAGAAAACCATTGGTAGAGTGGCGGGTCGATCTGCCCCGAAGAGATTAGCTTCCGCTTGCGGTCCTTCTTTTTAGAATAGCCCGGTTAATCCGTTTGGCCAGACCCGGCCCTTCGTAAATAAACCCGGTATACAATTGAATCAGGGTGGCCCCTGAATCCAGCATTTCCAGGGCATCCCCGACAGACATAATACCACCCACTGCAATGACTGGCAGCTTGCCCAGGCTCTTTTGATGGATGTACCGCACCACCTCCAGGCTTCTGGCAGTAAGGGCTGCCCCACTGAGGCCCCCATTCCCGATGGCCTGAATCTGTTTCTCCGGCGTCTTTAAACCTGCCCTGCCAACCGTGGTATTGGTAGCTACGATCCCGTCGATCTTCAGGCGATCCACAATCTCCAGGGTTTCATCCAGTTGCTGTTCATTCAGGTCCGGGGAGATTTTTAACAGAACGGGTTTCTTTTCCTTTTTCTCCGCACGCAGCTCCATGATCCGCCCCAGGATCTGTTCCAGCGAATCCTGGTCCTGCAATTTGCGCAGGTCCGAAATATTGGGGCAGCTTACGTTGACCACAAAATAGTCCACTCCATCGTAAATGGCATTGAAAACAGCCTCATAATCGTCCACAGCCCTCTCGTTGGGGGTTTGGGTGTTCTTCCCTATGTTTCCGCCCAGAATAAGCCCTTTGGGCCGTTTACGGGCCAACCGGACTGCTGCTGCCTCCGCCCCCTGGTTGTTAAATCCCATGCGGTTGATCAGTCCCCGGTCCTTTTTTACCCGGAAACTCCGCGGTTTCTCGTTTCCCGGCTGCCCCAGCGGGGTCACGGTACCCACCTCGATAAAGGAGAAGCCAAAAGCCTGAAACTCCCTGTAAACACTGGCATTCTTATCAAATCCCGCGGCCAGTCCCACCGGATTACTAAAGCGTAATCCAAGGAAGGTGGTCTCCAGGGCCGGATGTTTCACCCGGTAAACACTTTTCACCAGGGGATGCAGACCCGGTATTTTAAAGACAATACGAAGAAAGGAGATAAGCAGGTGATGAATGGTCTCGGGCGGGAGCAGGAAGAGAATGGGTCTGATCAGGTACCTGTACATTCGATTTTTGCCTGCAAATATACACAGATTTCTAATTTGCGGGGGTAAAGGAACGGAAGGTATCATCCTCATAAATGACAAGGACCTGTAAAATCTTCCGCTTTCCAGAGCCTAAAGCCTCCGCTATTGCTCCTGTCGGAACACCGGCGGGATCCCCGCCTTCCGCGGAACTTTTAGCCGCAGAAGCTGCCGCTTCAGGTTTTTCCGGGCCTTTCACAGCTTCAGAAGCGCCCCTTGTTTCCGTCTCCAGGTTGTGTTGTTCAGGAATCCGGCCGGGATCCGGCTCTTCCGTTTCTACCGGAATATCAAAGAGATTTCCACTTACCTTCCTGCCCATCTGTTCATACATGCTCCCTTCCCCCGTCATCAACCAGGAGGCATTCAGTCCCGGAAAAGCTTTTAAAGTCTTCTGCAGAAAGTCAAAGCTGGGTTTGTTCCGGCCCGAGAGCACGTGCGAAATGCTGCTTCGCTGAACTCCTATCAGATCGGCAAATTTGGAAGGGGACAGCTGTTCCAGGTCCAGTAACTGAATAAGACGCTCTTTCATTATAAAATCTTTGATTACAAATGTAACAAGTATTTTGTTTCCATATGTAACATGATATAATTTACATTTGTAACATAATGGAAATAATAAGGATATTTGCTTATTATATGAAGAAAGGGCCTTTGTATGATCTACCGGACAAATAAGTAATTATGATGGATTATAATCATATGGTTTTATAAATCTTCAATCTGCTATATACCTGTTAAATCGAGCGCTTTCGAAGCGCCCGGGCCGGGCTTTTAAAGCCCACTGAGCCCGTTTTTACCTTAGTTTTTGCCTTCAGGGTTTATATTAAAGTAATATTTCATGTGATTCTGATATTATACTGGTTTTCAAGAATATATTTGGATATTTTGATAGTTTATAAGCACTTTTAAGGCTAATAGATGATATTTCATTGAAGTTTTATCACGATGATCTCTGTAATAAACTGGTTATTTGATGTTTATACCCTTCAACTTACGATTTGAAAGCCTGGTATATTTAGTTTACATATGTAACAGGACAAAAGGGCTGAATCTGTATTTATTTGTGTATTATCTCTTCTTTTTCCGTTGGTTACAATTGTAACCGCTGCTATATTGATTACATTTGTCAATTATATACGAAGATCTTAGCATCCCGGAAATTCAGTCCCCTGTTTGACTTCTCAGAGACAGACCATCTGGAATCCGGAACCTGGAGCCGGGGAACAGCATGCACGCCCTGCCTTCTCCCGCATGCAAAACTTCAGCGTTTGCAGAGACGATTTTCCCTCCTCCCCCTTCCTGTAGCCTGTAGCTGATTTTTTTTATGTGCCTGATTTATACTTTAGCCTTCCAGAATGAAGTATAGGCAGACTACCTGCCGGAAGGAATGAAAACAGGAACTTCTAAGGGACTTAAAAGGGCCCGAAATTCTGCTTTTATTTTTGAAATAGAAGAAGATAGACGGATTTTCCGGTGGATTCACCGGGAACTCAAGCAGGAGAAATCAGGCAGTTTTATCAGAATTCCTGGCCCAATTGATTCTCCTCGCAGCTTGCTGCGAGGAATCATCGATTAATTTTTTATTTTAAATGTGCTCGCTTACCCCGCAGCAGAGCTACGGGGAACCGAGTTTACGAGCTCAGCGCAGCTAAAACGCTAGCGTAATTCACCCTCCGAACGGGCCACGATGGAAGAAACCGTGGTATCTCCGGTGATATTGACCACCGTGCGCAACATGTCCAGAGGCCGGTCCACCCCCAGGATCAGGGCCAGTCCCTCCACAGGCAGTCCCACCGAGTTCAGAACAATAATAAGCATCACTATACTGCCGCTGGGAATCCCCGGTGAACCAATAGAGGCCAGGGTCGCGGTAAGCACAATCGTGAGCTGCTGAACCAGGGTCAGGTCAATGCCAAAAACCTGGGCAATAAACACTGCCGCTATGGCCTGATAGCAGCTGGTACCATCCATGTTGATGGTCACTCCCACAGGAAGTACGAAGTTGGCAATAGATTTGGAAACACCCAGTTCATTGGTTACCTGCTTCATAGTGACCGGCAGGGTGGCCGCACTGGAGCTGGTCGTAAAGGCGACCAGCTGGGCCGGCAGGATCGCTTTCATAAAGGCGGGAACCCGGAAACCGGTAAAAATACGCATCAAAAGTGGGTAGAATCCCAGAATCAGCAGAAATAGTCCGATGATCACGGTTAACATATACATGCCCAGGGCGGTGAAAATGTCCGCATCTCCGGAAAAATCCACAACCAGGGCCGCCATCAGGGCGAATACTCCGATAGGGGCAAATCGCATGATCAGATCCACAATCTTCAGAATCACGTCATTGAGGCCCTCAAAGAAGTCTTTGACTACCTCGGTCTTCGGGCCAGGTACCAGTACCAGCGCTATACTGAAGAGTATTGCAAAGAAAATGATCTGCAGCATTTTGGAGTTATCCCCGGCGGCTTTGAAGAAATTCTCCGGGATCATATCTTCGAAAAAGAAGAGTGGTGATTGTTTTCCTATTTCCCGGGCCGATTCCTGCGTGATCTCCAGCTGTCCGGCAAACTTTTCCCTGTATTGCTCCTGCTTCTCATCCGGAAATACATCTCCCGGTTTAAAAATATTCACCATGGCCAGTCCGACTGTTGTGGCAAACACCGTGGTTACTATATAGATGACAATGGTTTTGTATCCGATCCTGGAGAGCCTGGTAATGTCGGTCAGACTGGAAATTCCCTTGACAAGCGATACAAAAATAAGGGGAACAGCAATAAGTTTCAGCAGTTTAAGAAAGATTGTTCCCCACGGTTTTATCCAGTTGGTGGTGAAGTTTTCCCATCCTGTCCAGACGGCCACCAGACCGAAGAGGATTCCCAGTCCCATTCCCATAAAGATCTTTGCCCAGAGCGGTAGTTTTTTCAACATAATATCTCAGCTATTATTTTCGAATCTACTTTAATGCCTCAAACAGCACCTCAACCGGATGCAGGGCCCTTCGGCCCGTACCATCCGCAATCTGATGCCTGCAACTGGTTCCCGGTGCCACTATCAGTGCTGCTGTATCGGATTCACGCACAGCAGGAAACAACACCAGTTCCCCCACTTTCATGGACAGCTCATAATGCTCCTTCTCATATCCAAAGGAGCCAGCCATGCCACAGCAACCTGAAGGGATCTCCTCCACCGTGAAGTTCGCTGGTATGGAGAGCACACGTTTGGTCGGACCGGTACTGGCTATGGATTTTTGCTGACAGTGTCCGTGAAGCTTCAGAGTCCTCTTTTCTTCGGTAAACAGGGAGCTGTCAAACAAATGATTGTCAAATGCCTGTTCCAGGTACTCCTCGATGGTAAAACAGTGCCGGGAAAGTGCTTCGGCCTGCTCTTTCAAATCATCTCCCACCAGCTCGGGGAACTCATCCCTGAATCCCAGTATGGCAGAAGGCTCAATTCCAACCAGGGGGCGCTCCCCGGAAATGAGCACGGAAAAGATCTCCACATTTTTCCGGGCGATCTTCCGGGCTTTTTTCAACAATCCTTTGGATATGTAGGTACGCCCGCTAAGGGGATGCTTTACTATGAAAACCCTGATTCCCAAACGATTAAAAAAACGAATGCTGCATATCCCAAGGCTGGTGTCATGGTAATTGCTAAATTCATCCACATAGAGTACCAATTCAGGAGCATCAACGGGCAACACACTGTTCAGGCTCTCCAGGTTCCTGGCCGCCCAACTCCTGAGGGTGCTTCTGCCCAGGGTTGGTATGCTCCTCCTGGCAGCAAAACCAAGCAGTCTCTTCAGCAGCCGGGAACTCAGCCTGCCTGTGGCCAGATAGTTGAAGACTCCCGGAAAGAACATTCCCAGGCTGTTTATCCTGGATATATTGGCTATCAGCAAGGTACGCAATGGTACAGGATGGTGATTATACCAGTGTTGCATAAACTCCGCCTTGATCTTGGCCATATCCACACTGGATGGACACTCCGATTTACATGCTTTACAGGAAAGGCAGAGATCCAGCACCTTGTAGATATCGCTCTGGTCAAATGGCTTTTTCAGATCCCTGTCGGAGAGTACTTCGCGTAAGACATTGGCCCTGGCCCTGGTGGTTGCCATCTCGTCCCTGGTGGCCATGTAGCTGGGACACATGGTGCCTCCTGTAATCTCTGTCTTTCTGCAATCGCCTGATCCATTGCATTTTTCGATCAATTGCATGAATCCGCCTTCTCTGGAATAATCGAAATAAGTATGGAAGTCCGGCATCTGATAACCCGGCTCAAAACGTAAAAAAGAGTTCATGGGCGGGGTATCGGTAATCTTCCCTGTATTGAATATTCCCTCCGGGTCGAAAAGCTGTTTTACTTTCCGGATCAGGGCGAAATTCCTTTCCCCAACCATCAGCGGAATAAATTCCCCCCTCAATCTTCCGTCTCCATGCTCACCGCTCAATGAACCCCGGTACTTCTTCACCAGTCTGGCCGTATCCAGGGCAATGTCGTGGAAGATCTGAACATGTTTCGGATCTTTGAGGTTCATGATCGGACGGAGATGCAGCTCCCCTACCGAGATATGCGCATGATAAACGCATTCAAGATCGTATTTATCAAGTATTTGATTAAACTCAGCGATGTACTCTTCCAGCACTTCAACCCGGACACTGGTATCTTCGATTACCGACACAGGCCTTCCTTCTCCCGGGATATTGGAGAGCACTCCCAAACCCGACTTTCGCAAGGCCCAGACCTTCCCGATATCGGCCCCTGTGACCACCGGGAAATGGGTCCCCAGTCCCGCTGCCTTCATCTCCTTCTCCATCTTTTCAATTCGCTTCTGCAAAACGGCCTCATTCCGGTCCATCAGTTCCACGATCAGGATCGCCCCGGGATCGCCCGAAAGGAAAAAGCGGTTCTTGAGCTGGGTAAGGTTCCCTTTGGTACAGTCCAGGATGGTTTTATCCATCAGTTCCACGGCAGAGGGGCTGTGTTTCAGGGCTTCAAGATTCCCCCGGATGGCCTCCATTACCGAATTAAAATGTATGGGAACCAAGGCTTTATATGGCGGAGGAAGTGGAACCAGCTTCAGTTTTGCCTCGCTGATCAGCAGTAGTGTTCCCTCCGAGCCGGCCAGCAACTTACAGAGGTTGAAGTCCGGGTATCTGGCCTGCCCGCCGCGGTAAGGAGGCGAATCAAGCAACTCATCCAGGGCATAGCCGGTATTCCGTCTGACGACCGCCGGATCTGGAAATCCGGAGAGGATCTCCTGCTGGTTGACCGGATCCCTGAGCATGGAATGAAGTTCGCGGTAGATCCGGCCTTCAAGTCCTTTCTTTTCAAGTTTCTCCCGAAACTCATCCTTATTCAGGGGACCAAATTCTGTCACCGTGGAATCACTCAGAACGGCCCTTACAGAATGGGTGTGATCCCGGGTGGCCCCATACACCAGGGAACGAAGGCCGCAGCTGTTGTTGCCGATCATTCCTCCGATCATACTCCGGTTGGAAGTGGAAGTTTCCGGACTGAAAAAAAGTCCCGTGGAGCGAATAGCCAGGTTCAGTTCATCCAGGATAACACCCGGTTCCACCCGGACCCAGCACTCTTTTTCATTAAGCTCCAGGATGCGGTTCATATGCCTCGACATATCTACCACCAGGCCATTACCCACCACCTGTCCGGCCAGGGATGTTCCCGCCGTCCTGGGGATCAGGGATATCCCCTTCTCCCCTGCGAAGCGGACCAGTTCCCTCAGATCCGCTTCATGTTTCGGATAAACCACTGCTCCGGGAACCTCCCTGTAATCGGATGCATCCGTGGCATACATCAGCCGTCGCAGGCGATCGGTAAAAAGTTCCCCGTCGATGCGCGCCCTGAGCTGATCAAAATCTGCCTGCCCTATTTGAGTGGATTTTTTGATAATCCAACAAATATAGCAGATTCTAAATTTCCCTGGTTACCTGTAATCGGTGCTTTCAAAGATCTTATCGGCCGAGCCTGCAATGAACCCGCTGAATAGCTGACCGTTGGAATCCCTGTACCTCCTGGCAAATTCATAGTAGCACCCCGGAATCGTTCTCTTCGCGTCACTGAAACGGACCTCCACCTGGTCAGCAAGGGTGCTGGACTGCTCAAGCAGCTGAACCGGAGTTCCCTTCACCTCGCCCCCGGAACTGTTCAGCTGAAAACCATTCGCTTTCAGAAAGGAATTGACCTCTTCAATCGCGGTAAATTTCTCCAGGTAGTTGATGCTCACCGTAAAATGGTTGGCCCTGTAACCGAAAGCGCATATCCAGGCAGCATATTCGGACTCCTTCCTGAGCCGTTCATAAAGCTCAAAGGAAACAGGATCAAAAACTGCTCCCCGGAATATCAGTTCCGGTGAATTCAGCAAACCCTCCGGGAGCTTATCCAACAGAGCACGGATGGCAGTACTGAACTCATCTGAGAACTCATCCAGGATCAGCTCACTGATAAAAACCCGGGGAGCCTCAGGATTCCCCGGAAGCTCATAGTGCCTGGCTCTCAATTTCTTCGCTTCAAAATGGTATTCGCCGGCAGCCCGGTAACCTGCTTCGGTAAAAGGGCGGGCAATCACATCTATATGGACCCTGGGATCATCGAAGGTCCGGAAAGCCACATGGTCGTTGACGACTCTTTCTCCCTCTTTTACAAAAAGATCATGGATTTGCTGCACATGTGGATTTTCTCCTGCATATTGATCCCACAGGCGCATAAAAATAGTTTCTGTTTTCATCATTTTCGGCATATTTATATGGATAACCATTCTGCTCTAAAAGTGTTGAAAAAGATGTTTTACCAGGATAGGACTATGCTTTTTTTAATTAACTTTAATGCCTGCATTCATATAACTCAAATTACTGATAATCAATGGATTTAATTAATAGAATTAGGGATAAGGCCCGCCAGGATTGCCAGCGGATCGTGCTTCCGGAAGGAAATGAAGAGAGAACAATTATGGCAGCAGATGCCATTATCAGGGAAAAACTCTGTTACATCTACCTGATTGCGGATCCCGAGCTGCTGGAGCAAAAAGTGAAACAATACGGTCTGACAAATATTGAGAAGGCTACGATAATTAATCCCAAGGATCATCCTAAAAAACAGGCTTACACCGAGCTTCTTTACGAACTCAGGAAATCCAAGGGAATGACGATGGAGGAGGCGGGCAGACTGGTGGAGGATCCGCTTTACCTGGGAACCCTGATGATCAAAGCCGGAGATGCCGATGGCGAGGTTGCCGGAGCCTCCAATGCCACCAGCGATGTGTTGCGTCCTGCTTTTCAGATTGTTAAGACCTTGCCTGGTATCAGCATTGTTTCGGGAGCCTTTATCATGATCCTGCAGGACCGCTCCTTTGGAGAAGACGGGGTGCTCGTATTTGCCGATGGCGCCGTGCATCCGGATCCCGATGAAAAACAACTGGCTGAAATTGCCGTAGCTACAGCAGCCACCACGCGCTCCATCCTCGGTTTTGAACCCAGGATCGCCATGATCAGTTTTTCCACCAAAGGAAGTGCCAGTCACCCCATGGTTGACAAGGTGGCCAATGCAACCAGACTGGTCAGGGAGATGAATCCCTCGCTGATTATCGGCGGCGAAATGCAGGCCGACGCCGCTCTGGTTCCAGCCATCGCTGCCAGCAAGGCACCTGACAGCCCCATCCAGGGCGACGCAAACGTATTGATCTTCCCCGACCTGAATGTGGGCAATACGGCCTATAAACTGGTTCAGCGACTGGCCAAAGCCGAAGCTATAGGTCCCGTTTTGCAAGGAATGGCTGCCCCCATCAATGATCTTTCCAGGGGCTGCTCCGTAAGCGATATCGTTAACCTGGTGGCCATTACCGCCAATCAGGCATCCGGAATAAAAAAATCAGAAATAGATTGTGAATCACAGAATTTAACAGACTTATAGTCATGATTATATTAGTATTAAACTGCGGGAGCTCATCCATTAAGTACCAGTTATTCAATATAGGTGAAAGGGAGGAGGTTCTCGCCAAAGGGATCGTGGAACGGATCGGGTTTACCGATGCGGTGATCACTCATAAACCCACGGAGAAAACAAAGCACAAGCAGATACTTCCCATCATGGACCATAGCACGGGAATCAATCTGGTCATGGCTGCCCTGGTGGATACCGAACACGGGGTAATAAAAAACGTGGAGGAAATTTCCGCAGTGGGACACCGGGTGGTACAGGGTGGAGAGAAATACAAAGAAAGTGTGCTGATTACCAAGGAGGTAATCCAGGATATTGAAGCCTGTATTGATCTGGCACCCCTGCATAATCCGGCCAACCTGAAGGGAATCATCTCCGTGGACGCCCTGCTGCCCGGAATCCCCCAGATCGCCGTATTTGACACTTCTTTTCACCAGAGCATGCCGCCTCATGCCTATATGTACGCCATCCCGCGCGAGTATTATGAAAAATACGGGGTCCGGAAGTACGGCTACCATGGGACCAGCCACAAATTTGTATTCAAACAGGCCAGTAATATCCTTGGCAGGGATACCCGCGAGATGAAAGTGGTTTCCTGTCACCTGGGGAACGGTGCTTCGGTAACAGCCATTGAACATGGAAGATCCCTGGATACTTCCATGGGATTCACTCCGGTGGACGGACTGATCATGGGCACCCGCACCGGCGACATTGATCCCGGTGTACTGCTCTTTCTGGCCGATAAGGAGCACCTGAGCCTGAAGGGGATCAGCAACCTGATCAACAAGCGCAGCGGCATGATGGGGATTTCCGAAATCTCATCCGATATGCGCGACCTGGAGCTGGCCTATTATGAAGGAAACGAGCGCGCCAACCTGGCCCTGACCATGTATGCCTACCGGGTCAAGAAATTCATCGGTGCCTACGCGGCTATTATGAACGGGCTCGACCTGGTGATCTTTACCGGAGGTATCGGAGAAAACGATTTTAATATCCGGCGCATGATACTTCAGAATATGGAGTACCTGGGGCTCGATTTTGACGAGCCCGGGAACCATGGGGTAAAGGGAGAGGATAAAATTATCTCCAAACCCGATTCAAAGGTGACTGCCATGGTGTTAAGAACCAATGAAGAGCTGGTTATAGCCACTGATACCTTTAAGATTCTGGAGAAGTGTTGCTAAGGACACAAATGTGTTGAATATCATAAAGAAATGCCCGGTTTACACCGGGTATTTCTTTTTCTTTGTCATGGAAAAATTAAGAATATGCTGACAGAACTTTCTCAATTGCGCGACCTGCTGGACAGAAGCCACAAACCCAAGAAACTGGTACTGGCCGCCTCTGAAGATGCTCACTCCCTGAATGCGGTAGTGAATGCTGCCCTGGAAAAGATCATTCGCCCCATACTGGTCGGAGACCGGGAGAAAACCTATGGAATGGCAGAGATCCTGAATCTGGATATCAGCAAGTTTGATTTTATAGAGGCAGCCAGCCCTCTGGAGGCCATTGCCACTTCCGTAAAAATGGTTCATGATAAGAAGGCGGATGTACTGATGAAGGGAAAGGTAGGTACTTCCGATATGATGAGCTGTGTGCTGAACAGGGATTATGGGCTAAGAACCGGAAAACTCCTCTCCCATTTTGCCTATTTCGAGGTGGAAACCTATCACAAGCTGATTGCGGTGACCGATGTGGCTATGAATATCGCTCCCAATCTGGCAGAAAAGATCCAGATTCTGAACAACTCCGTAAAAGTCCTGAATAACCTGGGCATAGCAAGGCCTAAAGTGGCTGTCCTTGGAGCTGTTGAGAAGGTCAATACCGAAATGAGCGCTACGATGGATGCTGCACTGCTCTCGAAAATGAACCAAAGGGATCAGATTCTTAATTGCATTGTGGACGGTCCACTGGCCTTTGATAATGCGGTCTCTGTGGAGAGTGCCAGGCACAAAGAGATCAAAAGCGATGTGGCCGGAGATACAGATCTCTTATTGATGCCAGATATAGAAGTGGGGAATGTTCTATACAAATCACTGGTGTTTTTTGCCAAAGCCAAGGTAGCTTCCATGATTGTGGGTGCGGCAGCTCCCATCGTACTCACTTCCAGATCCGATTCTGAGCAGGCAAAATTCGATTCCATCCTCCTGGCGGCAGTAGCTGCCGAAAACTCAGGAAGCAAGGGAAAACAGGACTAAAAACAGTCTTAAAATGGATATCTCTTACATACTGGTTGTCAACCCGGGCGCAACTTCCACGAAAATTGCGGTTTACAGGGACAACAAATCGGTTTTTCTTAAAACCATTCGTCACGATACGGGCGAACTCGATGCCTTCAGTAAAACCAGCGATCAGCTGGAATTCAGGCTTAATCTGGTGCTTTCCGAAGTGAAGGCAAACCATATCCCCTTCGACCAGGTAGGTATTATTATCGCCAGGGGAGGATTGATCCACCCGATTGAATCGGGTGTATATGAAGTGAACCAGGCCATGATCCGGGATCTGGAGGCCGGGGTCATGGGAGACCATGCCAGTAATCTGGGTGGATTAATTGCCCACCGCTTACTTCAGACCTTTACCGGAGCCGGGGCCTTTATAGCCGATCCGGTGGTGGTGGATGAACTCCAGGATGTGGCCCGTATTTCCGGTCACCCCGAGTTTCAGAGAATATCCATCTTCCATGCCCTGAACCAGAAATCGGTTGCCCGCACCTATGCCCAGTCCAGGGGGTTGGAATATGAGGACCTCAACCTGGTCATTGCCCACCTGGGGAGCGGTATCTCAGTTGGAGCCCATCAGAAAGGCCGGGTAATAGATGTGAACAACGCTCTGGATGGTGAAGGCCCCTTCGGTCCGGAGCGGTCCGGCACGCTGCCGGCCGGAGCACTGGCCAAGTATTGCCTGGAAAAGGAGGTGAGCTGGCCGGATGTAAAAAAGATGCTGACCGGAGAAGGCGGCCTTTTTGCCTACCTGGGTCACAAGGATGCCCAGAAGGTGGAGAAAGGTGCCCGGGAAGGTGATCTCCGGTCCATGCTGCTTCAGGAAGCCATGGCCTATCAGATCAGCAAGGAGATTGGTGCCATGGCCACCGTCCTGAACGGTCAGCTCGATGCCATCCTGATCACGGGAGGTATCGCCCATAACCCGGATCTGACAGGTCAGATTAAACAGCGGGTTGGATTTATTGCTCCGGTATTCATTTATCCCGGGGAAGATGAGATGAGGGCCCTGGCACAGAACGGTGCACTTTTGCTCAGTGGAAAGATGCGTGCGCGGAACTACACGGCAAAAAAAGAGCATTCATGAAAAAATTCGCACTGCTGCTATTTCTGGCTGCTCTGACTTTTGCATCCAGGGCACAGGAGGATGCGACCGGCAGAAAAGGGAAATTTTTCCTGGTTCCGGAGCTATGGCTCTCTTTCGGGACTACCACTTATATCGAAGTGGCGCCGATGCTGGGCTACCATGTGCTGGATCGCCTGGCTGTGGGCCTTGGTCCCCACTATTTCTATCAGTCGCAGAAGGCCTCCCCGGGCTTTCCCTTTGCCTATAAGACGCACTCATACGGGCTTAAAGGCTTTGCCCGGTTCTCCCTCCTTACAAATGCTGAGGAGTGGCTGCCCATAAAACTCTTCAGTGAACTGTTTGTGCATGCAGAATATGAAGTGCTAAGCCTGGAAAAGCAATACTATGTTCCTCCCTATACGGATGAGGGACGGTTTATTTACCGGGGACTTTTACTGGGGGGAGGACTCTCACAGCGGGTAGGTATTTACAATACCGTCTCCTTTACTATACTCTGGGATATTAATGAATCGGTCATCTCACCCTATTCCAACCCGGTTTTCCGGGTCGGATTTAACTCCTATTTCTAATGGAACACTTTGATTCGAACGGACTGGTCATTATCGGGTCCCTGATTATTATTATCTCCTATCTCTTTAACCTGGTAGCCAGCCGCTTCAGCATCCCCAGCGTACTCCTGCTGATCATCCTGGGAGTAATCATGAAACTCGTGGTATCGGCAACCGGCATTAAAACCCCGGATCTCACCGGTATTCTCGAGGTTCTGGGTATCATCGGTTTAATTATGATCGTTTTGGAGGCCTCTCTGGACCTGGAACTGGAAAAGGAGAAGCGAAAGGTGATCTCCAGGGCCTTCTTCACTTCCCTGGTCACCCTGCTGCTCTCGGCCATACTTATTGGTCTGGTGATGACGGTCTACCTGAAGGTGGACATGACCACCGGCCTGCTCTATGCCGTTCCTCTCTCCATCATGAGCTCGGCCATCATTATCCCCAGCGTTTCGGCGCTCCATAGCAGCAAGCGGGAGTTCATGATCTATGAAAGTACCTTTTCAGATATCCTGGGCATTATGCTGTTCTATTTTCTGATCAGCAGCATGAAGGCAGAAAGTATTGGTCAAATGAGCCTGGAAGTGCTGCTGAACCTGAGCCTGACTGCCCTGGTCTCCATAGCTGCCAGTTATTTCCTGATCTTTCTCTTTCAGAAGGTCCGCACGGAGCTCAAGCTTTTTCTTTTAATTGCGGTATTGATTCTTTTGTATGCAATCAGTAAAGCATTCCATCTCTCCAGCCTGCTGATCATCCTGGTTTTTGGACTGATCCTTTCCAACCGCCATATTTTCTTTCCCGGAAAAATGAGCCGGTATCTGAACGAGGAGCAGATGATCACCATTTTTAAGAATTTCAAAATGATCACCCTGGAATCCTCCTTTGTGGTGAGGACCTTCTTCTTCGTCATCTTTGGTTTTACCATCGTGTTGACCAGTCTGCTGAATCTGAAGGTCTGGCTGGTCAGCATATTGATCCTGGGCATCCTTTTCGGCATTCGTTTTATATGGTTCAGGCTGGTCTTCCGGAAAAATATCTTCCCCGATATCTGGATGGCCCCCAGGGGCTTAATCACCATCCTGCTTTTTTACTCCATTCCCGAAACACTGGCCGTAAAGGAATTTAATGAGGGAATCCTCCTGCTGGTCATTCTCGCATCCAGCCTTCTTATGGCAGTCTCCCTGATCAGATACCGGAAAAGCGGACTGAAGGAGACAGAATTCGAGGTGAAAGATACGCTGGTGGAAGAATAATTTAAATAGTTGTTAAATAGATCCGGAGGGCTGCCGTTTCACTTCATAAAAAGAGAAATAATTCCTTTCTTTGCTTCTTCAAAAAATAAGAGAACATGATTGCTGAAAAAAATAGTGTTGTTTCTATTGTGTATGAACTCCGTGCAGGTTCAAAAGAGGGTGAAGTGGTGGAGTCGCTCAACAACGATAATCCGCTTACTTTTCTTTTCGGAACGGGCGGATTGCTCCCCAAGTTTGAAGAACAACTGAATGGCCTGAAAACCGGAGATAGCTTCGAATTTCTGCTGAACAGCGAGGATGCTTACGGACCGGTGGTTGAAAATGCCATCGTGCATGTGCCCCAGTCGGTATTCGAAATTGACGGCCAAATCGATGAAAATTTGATAAAGATCGGGAGTATGGTTCCCATGATGGATGCTGAAGGAAGGCGCCTGAACGGAAAAGTGATTGCCATTGAAGGCGACGCCGTCAGGATGGATTTCAACCACCCCATGGCAGGAAATGATCTCTTTTTCAAAGGAGAGGTAACCGACATACGCAGTGCTACCGAGGAAGAGCTCTCACATGGTCATATTCATGCCGGCGGAGCTTGTGGTTGCGGCGGAAACGGTGAAAGTTCCTGCGAGGACGGCAACTGTGAGGATAAAGGTTCCTGCAGCGACGATGGCGGCCACGGATGCGGGTGCTAAGGCATTACTGCTTCCAGCCGGGTTCAAAGTGATCCGCATCTTTCCACGCCGGGAATTTCTTTCTGAAATTCCTGAGTTTTTCCAGATTGAGTTCTGAGTATCCCAGTCCGGATGCAGCATTCATCCGGAGCATCTCCCCTCCCATGGGGTTTATGGAGCAGCTGCCCCCCAGGGACGGGATTCCTGTTCCATCGGTACCAACCCGGTTGACGCCCAGAAGATAACTCTGGTTCTCCATGGCCCGGGCCCTGCAAAGAGTCTCCCAGACCGGATGACGGGTGGCCGGCCAGTTGGCTACATAAAGCATCACATCATAATCGCCCCGGTTCCTGCTGAATACCGGGAAACGCAGATCGTAACATATCTGTGGCAGAATCCGGAAGGCACCCAGCCTGAAGATCTTTCGCTCTTCTCCCCGACTGAAGTTCTCCTTTTCCCCTCCCGGACGGAAGAGATGTCGTTTATCGTAAAAACCCTGGATTCCATCCGGTGAAACCCACAGCAGACGATTATAGATCCGTCCGTCCTTTTCCCTGAATATCAGACTTCCGGACATATGGCACTGCTTTTCCCTGGCCATCCGCAGCAACCACCGGACGGCTTTCCCATCCTCCCCTTCCGCCAGTTGTACCGAGCGCATGGTAAAGCCCGTTGAGAACGTCTCAGGAAAAACCACCAGGCCAGTATCCTTTTCAAGCGTTTCCAGCATCCCTTCCATCAAATGCAGATTGGCTTCAATATTTTCCCAGACCAAATCTGCCTGTACCAGGCATACCTTTAATTGCTCCTTCATCTTTGTATCCTTCCAACAGAACCTAAAAGTAATCGATTTTTTATACTTTTACATTTCGTATCATGCGGACATGAACTTAATATTAATTTAACATACCTTTTTCATTTTAACTCTATTTTTGGCTGGGAATCTAACAACTACTTTTCATGGAGGCATACTACATTCTTATTGTTGCTGTTCTTTTTCTTCTGGCTGTATCAGATCTGGTTGTCGGGGTAAGCAACGATGCGGTGAATTTTCTTAATTCGGCCATTGGATCCAAAGCTGCTCCCTTTAAAATCATCCTCACCATTGCTGCCGCCGGGGTCCTCGTAGGAGCTGTATTCTCCAACGGAATGATGGAAGTGGCCCGGAAAGGGATCTTCAATCCTCAGTTTTTCGCCTTTAACGAAATCATGATTATTTTCCTGGCTGTGATGCTTACCGACATCCTGCTGCTGGATTTCTTCAATACCATTGGCCTGCCTACCTCTACCACCGTCTCTATTGTTTTTGAGATCCTGGGAGCGGCTGTTTCTGTGGCTATCTACAAGGTTTCCAGATCTGTTGACGGTTTGTATCAGATCAGTGATTATATCAATGTAGAGAGCTCCGTGATGATTATTGCGGGGATTTTCCTTTCGGTGGTCATTGCATTCAGCGTGGGGACAATTATTCAGTGGATTGTCCGGCTTGCATTCTCCTTCAATGTCAAAAAGACCTTAAAATACTGGACCGGTGTATGGGGAGGTTTTGCGATCACCGCCATATTCTTCTTTCTGCTGATCAAGGGGGCCAAGGGATCAACCCTGATTTCGGCGGAGATGCTGGAAAACATCCAGGAGCACACCACCCGGGTGATGCTGATCAGCTTTGTGGGATGGACGCTCCTGTTCCAGCTGTTAACGATGTTTACCCGCGTGAATGTCCTGAAAATTACAGTACTGGTAGGTACTTTTGCCCTGGCCATGGCCTTTGCCGGCAACGACCTGGTGAATTTCATCGGAGTACCTCTGGCGGGTTTCGAATCCTTTAAAGCCTTTATGGCTTCCGGAAATGGTGATCCCTCGGGCTTCATGATGACCGCCCTGCAGGAAAAAGTGAATACCCCCCTTTATTTTCTGATCGCTGCCGGTTTGATCATGGTGCTTACCCTTCGTTTCTCAAAAAAGGCCAGGTCCGTGACCGCAACCACCATTGATCTGAGCCGGCAGGGCGAAGGATCGGAACGTTTTGCATCCTCTTCCCTGGCCAGGTTTCTGGTAAGACGCGCCATGGAGACCAGCCATGGAATTGCCAGAATTACTCCTTCGAAAGTGGTGAGTTTTGTGCAAAGCAGGTTCGATTCTGAGAAGAACCAGCCCGTAAAAGATGAGAAGCTGGCCTTCGACCTGATCCGGGCCTCTGTAAACCTGGTGGTAGCCAGTATCCTGATTTCCATTGGAACCTTCTTGAAGCTGCCGCTTTCCACCACCTATGTAACCTTTATGGTGGCTATGGGAACTTCCCTGGCCGACGGAGCCTGGGGAAGGGAGAGCGCCGTTTACCGGATCACCGGGGTGCTTACAGTGATCGGCGGATGGTTCTTTACTGCCTTCAGCGCCTTTTTAGCCTCCTTCCTGATTGCTTCGCTTATTTTCTTCGGGAAACTGCCGGTTATCCTGATTCTGATCGTTCTCGCCATCTTCATTTTGTTAAGGACACATGCCTTTCACAAGAGACGGTCGGCAAAGAGGGAACCCTACGACAGTCATTTAATATCAGCATCATACGCCGTACTAAAATCATGTGATGATGAAGTAAAAGAATCTGTTCTCAAGGTTGCCAGGATTTTTAACTCGACCTATTCAGCCCTTCTGAAGGAAAATCACAAGGAACTGAAGCACTTAAAAAAAGAGGCCAAGCACCTTGGGAAAGAGATTACCAAAATAAGAGAGAACATTCCCGAAAAGCTCCGGAAATTTGAAGAGACCGAACTTGAAAGCGGTCACCACTATGTTCAGGTGGTAGACCATATGAAAGAGATGAGCAACTCTCTGATGCATATTGTCCTGCCGGCCTTTAATCATCTGGATAACAATCACGCCATTGACAGGGAACAGCATGCATCCTTCCAGTCTTTTATTACTAAGTCGGGAGAATTCTTCAGTTTAATGCTGAATATTTTCAAAGACAAGAGCTTCGAAGGTATTCCCGAGCTGGTCAAGCAACGTGATGCGATCATCGAAAATGCAAACTTTCTTTTGCTGCAGCGCATCAAGATTCTTAAGAAAACACAAAAAGGGGTTAAGGTGAGCATCACTTATATGGAGATGCTTTCTGAGACCAAGAACCTGTTCCTTAATGCGGTCCATCTTGCAAAAGCACATTCACAGCTGCACGAATCCATGGGGAAAAACGGCGTCATTGTCGAATCTGAGTAATTTGGCTGTTGTTAATCTGAAATTAACATTAAGTTAGTGGCTTCGTTGAAATTATTAACATCTTAACGCGGATCGATGAGGCTGTTTTTTATCATGCTATTTATCAGTGTTTTACCTTTTGTCTACGGAGAAGACAGTATCCCGGAAGAGCCTCCGCCCGGTGTTGTTTCGGCCAGAATCTTCAGCCATTTTAACTACAGCCTCGACCCGGAAAATCATGCCAGCGGCTTCGAAGTGAAACGAGCCTATTTCGCTTATAAGAGGGAACTGGACTCCCGATTTACAGCAGAAGTCAAACTGGATGTCGGAAGTATCGACGATGCTTCCGAATTTGCGCTGATCCGCAGGTATGCCTACTTCAAGAATGCTTACCTGGGATACAGGAAGGGAAAGCTGATGACCTGGTTTGGCCTGATGGATATGTTGCAGTTTAAAGTCCAGGAAAAATTCTTCGGCTACCGGTACCTTTACAGGTCGTATCTGGATGAATACCGCTTCGGATCAAGTGCGGACCTGGGAGCCGGAATTCAGTACAGCCCTTCAGGGAAAGTTACAGCCGATCTGGTCCTGAGTAATGGCGAGGGCTATAAAAGCCTGCAGTTCGACAACGTTTACCGGCTGGGGGCGGGAATCACACTGTATCCCTCTGAGAAGCTCTTGTTCCGGGCCTATTATACCATACATACCACGAAAATTCCACAGATGATCTTTTCCGGCTTTGCAGGATACCGTCTCGACCGATTCAGAATAGGCGCTGAATACAACCATCAGCTTAATTACCAGTTTTTTGAAAACCGGCAAAGGTATGGCTATTCTGTCTACTCCACCTTTACCTTTTCCGAAAAATGGGAGGTTTTTGCCCGTTACGACCAGGTCTATTCCAACATTCTGCCTGAACAGGAGCTTCCATGGAACCTGGGGAAAGACGGCAGTGCCATTATCAGTGGTATACAGTATACGCCCATTAAATTTGTCCGCCTGGCCCTGAATTACCAGGATTGGGTGGAATATGCACAGAATGGCAGCTCCGAACCCTGTCTTTATCTGAATATTGAAATTGTCTTTTAGACCGATATTTCATGAATCATGGATTTAAAAAACAGAAATATAGCCCAGATTTCAATTATTCTCCTTCTGTCTGCCTGCCTGCTCTTTCCATCCTGCAGAAAGAGCGGCTACCTCATCGATAAGGTGGAAAGCATATCCGACCAGGGTGGCGGTACAGGAACGGTGACCTGGACCGCCGACAAGGAGTATCTGATCAACGGTTTTGTTTTTGTGAATGACGGGCAAACCCTGACCATAGAGGCAGGAACAGTGATCAGGGGGCGTACCGGACAGGGAAGCCTGGCCAGTGCATTGATTGTGGCCAGGGGGGGGACCATCATTGCCGAAGGCACTCAGCTTAAGCCCATTATTTTTACCGCGGAAGGGGATGACCTGGAAGGCAGTATTCCACTGGAAACTAGAGGTCTTTGGGGAGGTCTGATCATCCTGGGGAATGCCACCATCAATACGGAATCGGGTGAAGATCTCATTGAGGGAATACCCATCAGCGAACCCAGGGGGATTTACGGAGGATTTGATGATGATGATAACTCCGGTATTTTGCGTTACCTCTCCATCCGGCATGGAGGAACCAATATTGGCGAAGGCAATGAGATAAATGGATTAACTCTGGCTGGAGTGGGGCGTCAGACCATCATTGAATACGTGGAGGTGATATCCAATGCGGATGATGGGGTTGAGTTTTTCGGGGGGGATGTGAATTGCAGGAATATGGTCGTCTCCTTCTGCGGGGATGATGCCTTTGACATGGACCAGGGTTACCATGGGAAAGGTCAGTTCTGGCTGGGCATAAACAGCTCCGGCTCTGACAAATGTATGGAGATCAGCGGGGGCCTGCAGCCTGTCCCTGCGCTTCCTGACCTCATGCCCTTAATATACAATGCCACCCTGATTGGAAATAAGACTCCGGATGCCCATCCGTCCATCCTTTTCCTTCAATACGGGGGCGGACAGCTGCAAAACTCCATCTTCCTGGAACCGGGACCCGGTGTGGCCCTTCAGTATACCGGTCAGCCGGGTGATACCTGGTCCCTGTTTCAAACCGGACGGCTGACCCTGGAAAGCAATATCCTCTACCCGGCCACGGATCCGCTTCCATCCTATTTTACCTATTCTGAGCTGGGAATGGCTCTGGATGAAGAAAACCAGGTATTGTCCGATTCCTCTGCGGCCTGGTTAACCAGCTTCGAGGATCCCGGCATTTCAGCAAATGACGGATATAGGCTCCTCCCTCCATCTGCCGAATTCAGTAAGCTGGCTGCCTATTCGAATGATTGGTTCGAGAAGGTTCCTTATAAGGGGGCATTTGGCTCCAGCAACTGGATAGAGGGCTGGACCCTCCTGTATGAATCGGGCTATATTCAGGACTGATCCGGAATGGCTCTGTGTTCCTCCCGGAAAAGGTCAAAAACCGTTTTTACCGGAGAAAAGGTCTCCACGGGAACATCCACAAAGAGAGTAAGCCATCCTGCCATGGAGCCGTTCCAGAGACCGGGAAGCTCCAGGGCTTTCAGGGATCTGCCACCTTCCGATTTTTCTGAGATAAAACCCGTATTGGAGTCCACAAACTGGCTCAGACTGAACTTCTCTCCCCGGTAATTGCGAAGACTGCAAACCAGATCCACCGGATTAAAGTGGGTGGATCCGCGGACCAGGACCGCCTTCTCCGAATCCTCCATATCAATCTGGGAGGCCTCTACAATCTGCAGGCCGATTTCTCCCGATTCGTTCCGCACGTAGAAGGGGCCTCCTCCTGGTTCTCCCTGGTTCCGGACCATGCCACATACCCTTAAAGGCCGGTTCATGGCAGACACAAGCCAAAGCTTCAATTCACCGGCATCCCGGCTCTCCAGCATCTCCGGTATGGCAATTCCCAGATCTTCATGCAGGTAAGTTACCATGCTGGCCAGCTGCGACTTCCCGGGTATCTCCTCTCCATCGAGTTGCTGCAGGTAGTTAAATATCTTCGAACGGATCTCCAGCAATACCCCTCCAAGCACCTGTTTCTGTTCCACTCTCAGAGGCTTCAGCCGGTCGGGTGCCACATTGTCGATGTTGCTTATAAACACCAGATCCCCGTCCAGGGCATCCAGGTTCCTTATCAGTGCCCCATGTCCGCCCGGTCTGAATAACAAGGTGCCATCCGGCTTCCGGAAAGGTTCATTTTCCGGATCCACGGCAATGGTATCTGTTTCCGGCTTTTGAAAAGAAAAGGAAAGATGGATGCGTACTCCCATCTCCCGCTCTATCTTTGGCAGAATTCGAGCGGCCTCCGTCTGGAAGCCGTCCAGGTGATCGGGCGAAACAGTCAGGTGGATTCTGACGATCCCCTCGCGGTCCGCGCAATACTCAAGTGCTTCCCGGACATGTTCCTCAAAGGCAGTTCTCCGGTCCGATGCCTGGTACTTATGGAACTTCAGCAGGCCTTTGGGCTTGCCTGCGTAGTGGAGCCCCTCGCTGCCCAGTATCTGAGCCAGTATGGCAACGGGCTCCACCCCTTCCTGCAGAGACAGGTCCTCGTAAAAGGGGTAATGTTTCAGATTCATAAAAAAGCCTGCGAGGTCCTTCTTTTCTGAGATCCATGCCTGCTGCTCCTCCGCGTCTTTATCTTCCAGCATTTCAAGTGCATTAAAGAGGTCTTTAAACATCCGGGAGGCCGCTCCTGAGGCAGGAACAAAGCGAATAATACGCTCATCGGGAGCCTTATTTAAAAAAACATTCCGGTAGTGCTCCTGGTCGCCTTCTGCCAGCAGCATGATACCTGTTCCGGGCGTGGCCGGCATGGTGATATCCGCAGGGGGAAAGCCGGTCTGGAAATGCTTGATTTGTTGATGGATAGTTTCGACACTAATTCCCTTGGAACTTATTTGCTTAAGGTCTTTTTGCGTAAACATATAAAGAGGATTTATTCTATAACGCCGGTCCTGCCGAATTGTTTCAGATCCTGAGCGCGTTCCGGCCCGCATTCAGGGCCTCGATATTGAGCTGCACCACATCCTCCCCTTTAGGTCCGAAAAGCGCGTATAAAGCAGCTTCCAGTCGTTCCTGCTCGATTCCCAGATAGCCGGAGGCGGCTCCGAGCATTACCATATTGGAGACCTTCTGGGAGCCGATCTCCCGGGCGATGGAATAGGCATCTATAATCATATGATTCTCTACTTTACGGATCTCCCGGAAAAGGTCCTCCGCAGCAGGATAATCCTGAATGTTCTCAAAGCTTTTACTGCTGGTTATCAGCCAGCCCTCCGGTGCCAGGAAAGGAAGATAGCGTAAGGCCTCCATGGGTTCCACAGAAAGGATCATATCACAGCGGCCCACGGGAATTAAGTCGGACGAAACAGGCTGATCCGAAATGCGCAGATGTGACTGAACATCCCCTCCCCGCTGACTCATTCCATGCACCTCGGCCTGTTTCAGATAGAGTCCCGATTCAACAGCTGCCATCCCGATTACCGCTGCTATGGAGAGGATCCCCTGTCCCCCGACCCCTGCCAGTATAATGTCTCTTTTCATGTCGATGCTTTTTTGCTTTTTTCCTTTCGAAGTCGCCTGCCGGCGGTCTGGATACATTCCCGCTGGGAAATAATCACAGAAACACCCTCATAGGCCAGCTCCTCAGAAAGCATCATCCTGCTTTCCTCGTGGTGCTTCCTCAGGGGATTCATCACCCTCATATGTTCCTCTTCCACTCCGATTCCACGACAAATATCCAACAGGCGGTTGGTGGCATGCGATTTCTGTCCTCCCGTCATTCCGGTGGTGGAATTGTCTGAAATTATAACAGTCAGAGGGGTCTGTTCCACGACTGCATCCAGCAATCCGGTCATCCCCGAATGGGTAAAGGTGGAATCTCCGATAACGGCCACTGCCGGACGAAGACCTGCATCGGATGCACCCTTGGCCATGGTCACCGATGCTCCCATATCCACACAGGAGTTGATCGCATTGTAAGGCGGAAGTGCTCCCAGGGTATAGCAGCCGATATCAGAAAAGACCCGGCCCGGGCTATAAGGCTCCAGGGCCTCATTCAGGGCATTGTACATGTCTATATGGCTGCAGCCCTTGCAGAGTGCCGGAGGCCTGTTTTTTACAATTTCCGGGACCGCACGTACAGCTTCAACGGGCAGACCCAGTGCTTTCTTTACCAGCAGAGGATCCAGTTCACCATCCCGGGGCAGCAGTCCATTCAGGCGCCCCCCGATCCGATAGTCATTCTCCAGGATACCCGTAAGTGACTCCTCCATCAGCGGAGCCCCCTCTTCGAGGACCACGACCCTGTCCACCTGTTTGACAAAATCATTAAGCAGTCCGGCAGGTACCGGGTACTGGGATATTTTAAGCAGGGGATGTTTCAGACCTGCATCCGCGGCCACCTCCTGGTAGTAGTTGTAGGAGAGTCCGCATGCGATAATTCCCAGGGATGTATCCTCCTCTTGCTCCAGGCGGTTCAATCCTGAATCAAGACTTTCCATCTCCAGCTTTTCCTGCGTGGATAAGAGCAGTTTATATCTCTTCCGTGCCAGGGCAGGCAGCAGGATGAACTGTTTCAGATCGGCAGGCAGCCTGACATCGTTTTCCTTCCGGACTTCCGAGCGTTTCACTGCAGAGCGGGAGTGGGCCAGGCGCGTGGTGATTCGCAGCATCACAGGCAATCTGAACTTCTCGGAAAGGGCAAAGCCGTAAGGGGTCATTTGATAGGCCTCCTGCTGGGTGGCAGGCTCCAGAACAGGGACCATGGCAAACTTTCCGTAAAACCTGGAATCCTGTTCGTTCTGCGAGGAGTGCATGGAAGGGTCATCGGCCACCACCACCACCAAGCCCCCGTTGACACCGGTCATTCCCGCATTTATAAAGGCATCAGCAGCCACATTTAGTCCCACATGCTTCATACATACCAGGGCCCGCTTGCCGGCGTAGGACATGCCCAATCCCGCCTCCATGGCCGTTTTCTCATTGGCAGACCACTGGGCGTGGACATTTCTCTCTCCCGCCTCTTTCGATCGCTGTATATATTCGCATATTTCGGTGGAGGGGGTACCCGGGTAGGCATAGACCCCTGAAAGGCCCGCATCCAGTGCTCCCTGGCCAATAGCTTCATCTCCAAGCAATACCAATTCCTTCATGAAAAACAGGTTTTATATGACTCTAAAATATACAAAATAAGAACGGCAGGAAGCTATTCTATAACATGAACGAACAACAGGAAAGCAGCTGTTCAGGCGCTAATGGTGATCACCAGGCGACGCGAGCCTCCGCGATTTCTGAATTCGCAAAGGTAGATCCCCTGCCAGGTTCCCAGATTCAGTCTCCCGCGGGTGATGGGGATGCTGAGCGAACTCCCGGTCAGGGATGCTTTCAGGTGAGCCGGGATATTATAGTTAATATATATTAATACATATTAAACATCTGCGTTAGGCTTTGAATATTAACATCATAGCATATGTAATCTTCAACTGAAATTTCTTTTTTGTCAGGAATAACTTATTTGTAGGACCAAAAGGGTATATTTAAGTATTTGCTTAATATATAAAATAACGCTATATTTGCCATGTAGAATCAGAAAAGGGTGAACAATGGAAAGTAATCAATCATGTACAAGGGTATTTGCTGACCAAGAACAAATTAAAGAATGCAAAGACAAATTACAGTCAAATGCGCATGCTTTTAACGAATTGAGTAGTGTACTGGCATTAGCAGGAAATGAGGTAAGACTTAAGATTATGTTCTTACTTGAAGAAGAAGGGGAACTCTGTCCATGTGACCTTGCAGACATTTTAGGAATGAGTATCCCTGCTGTTTCGCAACACTTAAGAAAGATGAAAGACGGTTATGTAATTGAAGCGAGACGAGAAGGACAGACTATTTTTTATTCTTTAATGAAGGTTCAACTTGGATTGCTTCGTCCATTTTTCGATTACGTTCTTCAAAACTCAAAAAAGGAACTCGTATGAAATCAAAAAATAAATTTTCGAAATCAGGAAAACTTGCTGGAGCGAGTATCCTGACAGCAATTGCTTCTTCACTGTGCTGCATTACACCTGTCTTAGCACTTATATCTGGTGCTACTGGTGTAGCATCCTCATTTTCATGGTTGGAACCACTCAGACCATACTTAATTGGTGTTACGGTATTGGTGCTGGGATTTGCATGGTATCAAAAACTAAAACCAAGAACCGCAGATGAAATTGCCTGTGATTGCGATGAGGATGAAAAGAAACCATTTATGCAAACAAAAACATTTCTCGGGATTGTCACGGTTTTTGCAGCGTTGATGCTGACATTCCCTTATTACTCATCCATCTTTTATCCCGACAATAAAAAGGAAGTAGTAATTGTTAATGCGTTTGACATTCAATCGCTACAACTTGATGTTGAAGGAATGACCTGTGAGGCTTGCGATAGTCATGTTGTACATGCTGCACAAGAAGTTGAGGGAGTAACAGAGGCTCGTGCTGACCATAAAACAGGTAAAGCAATGGTGGAGTTCGACAAAAGTAAAACTTCCAAGGATGCCATCATTCAATCCATAAATGCGACCAGTTACAAAGTAGTTGGAGAAAATATTAAATGAAATTCTTACTAAAATGAAATTTGCAGAATTTAAAATAGCAGGTATGACTTGCGACCATTGCGCCCAAAATATTACTAAGAGGTTCGAAGGTAAAGAAGGTGTTAAATCAAAGAACGTTAGTTATCCTGACGGTACTGGTAGATTTGAATATGACCCTGAGAAAATAAGCAAAGATGAAATTGCTGACATTATTAATATCGGTGGGCATTACAGGGTTTCAGGAAACCTTCCTGATGAGAGCCACCAATCAAATCATTTCGATTTAATTATTATTGGCGGTGGTTCGGCAGCATTCTCAGCAGCCATAAAGGCAGAGGATTTAGGACTTAGTACTCTGATGGTTAACGGTGGTTTGAACTTTGGAGGTACTTGTGTAAACGTTGGTTGTGTTCCATCCAAGAATCTGATTCGGGCAGCCGAAACAGTGTATCATGCCTCGCATTCCAACTTCAGTGGAATTAAACCCAGAGGTGCTGATTTTAACTTTTCCCAAATAATAAAGGACAAGAAAAAATTGGTTGCTACCCTGCAAGAAAAAAAGTACATGGATGTAGTTAGTGATTTTAAGAGCCTTACAATGATAAAAGGTTGGGCAGAATTCGTAGACAATAAGACAATTATTGTTGACGGTAATGAAAAATATACCGCTTTGAAATTTCTCATTGCTACAGGTGCTAAAACTAACATACCAAACATTGAAGGGCTAAATGAGGTCGGTTATCTGACCAATGCTACACTTTTTGACATAGAAGAAAAACCTGAAAGCATAACCATAATGGGAGCAGGTTACATTGGTTTGGAAATCGCAATGGCTTACAATCGTTTGGGAGTTAAGGTTCGTATAATTGAATTTACAGACAGAGTATTACGAACTCAAACATCCGACATAAGCGAGGCATTGGAAACTCAAATGCAAAAAGAAGGTATTGAACTCCTGCCAAACTATCGAGCAGTTAAATTCGAAAAGAGCGGAAATGAAACCATTATTCACTGCAAGAATCCTGACGGGAAAATCATACAACTTGTGGAAAAAGGAGAAATCGTAGTTGCGACTGGCACAAAACCCAATACACAAAATTTAGGATTGCAGAATATTGGTCTGCAACTAACCAATAGCGGACACATTGCAGTGAATGCTGAAATGGAAACAAATCTTCCAAATGTCTATGGTGCAGGTGATGTAATAAATACTCCTGCCTACGTTTATACAGCAGCATATGAGGGGAAAGTTGCCATAGAAAATGCATTTGGCGGAGCAGGACGCAAAGTAGACTATTCATCATTACCTTGGGTTGTATTTACCGACCCACAAATTGCAGGTGCAGGTTTGGACGAAACACAAGCAGAAGCAAGAAACATTCCCTTTGAAGTTTCGAAATTGGAGTTGAAAGATGTGCCACGTGCCATAGCAGCCAACGACATGAGGGGTTTTATTAAACTCATTCGAAATACCGAGAATGACCAATTAGTTGGTGCAAGAGTAGTTGCTCCAGAAGGCGGTGAACTGATTCAGCAATTGAGTATGGCAATAAAACATGGAATTACTGTCAAAGAATTAGCAGATAGTTTTTACCCATACCTGACCTTGGGAGAAGGAATAAAATTAGCAGCCATTACATTCGGTCAAGATGTTTCAAAATTAAGTTGTTGTGCAAGTTGAGTTAGCACCAAAGATTTGATGCCATACCATAGTTAATGGTAATATCAATTGTAATAGTATAATCAATAAACTAACTGACGATTGTTACTACAATACTTCTGCTTCCCCCGTGATTTCGAAATTCGCATAGATAAATTCCCTGCCATGTGCCCAGATTAAGACGGTGATTTGTAATGGGGATGGTCAGTTCAGCACCAAATAATGAACTCTTAATATGTGCAGGAATATCATCGGCTCCCTCATATATATGGGTATAAAGGGGATGGTTTTCCGGCACCATCTGGTTCATAAAGGCTTCGAAATCCTGCCGCACAGAAGGATCGGCGTTCTCGTTCAGGGTCAGGCCCGCTGAAGTATGCTGTATCAGAATATGCATGATCCCGGTCTCCGGAAGCTCTCCTACTGCATCCTCCACCTTCCGGGTGATCAGGTGGTAACCCCTTGGGAAGGGTGGCAGGCTCAGGAATTTCTGTATGATCATAGGAATGTAACTGTTAATATTTCACAAAAATACTCCTTAAAAGCGGCTGCCGGCTCTGTTCCCGCTGTTTTTTTCTCTATTTTTGCCGCATGTTTTCGGGCAGATACAAAGCAGGCAGGCGGATTCTGATGGTTTTTTTAATCCTGGCGACATTTTCCATGCATACCGATGCCCAGAGAAGAAAGGAGCAGGAGAAAGAGCTGGATGAGCACCTGGTTCAGTTCTCGGGAATGGTCAGGGACCTGGAACACCGTCCCCTGTCTGAGGTGAATATCATTATACTTACAGAGAAACGCGGGACCACATCCGACAGCCGCGGGATGTTCTCCTTTGTGGTAAGGCCCAACGATACCATACTCTTCAGTCATATGGGCCATAAAGGAACCATTCATGTCATTCCGGATTCTCTCGGGGGACAGCAGTATCCTGCCGATATTTTTATGGTCAGTGACACCTTTCAGCTGGCAGAGGTCAGGATCTACCCCTGGAAAACCTACCAGGAATTCAAAGAGGCCTTTCTGGCCCTGGAACTGCCCGACGACGATGAAAAGCGTGCCTATCATAACATCGCCCTGATCAAGACTCAGATAAAAATGAATGATTTCGGCCCCAGTCCCAATATAAACTTCAGGGAAGTTATGAAACAACAGTACAACCAGCTGTATACAGCAGGACAGACCCCTTACTACACCATCTTCGACCCCATGCGCTGGGCCAAGTTTTTTGAAGCCCTGAAACGTGGGGATTTCAAAGAGGAGGATGATTAAGAATCTGCACAATTTTCCTTCACATTCCTTAGTTAGTACTATATTCGGAAAACTTCTCTCGTAAATATGCGCCTGCTCCTGTTATCGCTTGTTCTGATTGTCGCTTCCGCTGTCAGGGGACAGGATACAGGAGTGCTGACAGGGAGTATCAGGGACAGTACCGGGCAGCCGGTTGAATTTGCCAGTATAAGCCTGCTGGGCACCCGGCAGGGGACCATGAGCAATCCGGAGGGAAGCTATGATCTGAAGGTTCCGGCCGGTCGCTCCTACACGGTGATTATCTCCTGTGTTGGATACCGGACCAGGCAATTTGCCGTACGCCTGGAAGAGGGAGAGACCAGAACACAGGATATTTCGCTGATGAGGGATATCCGGGCCATCCGGGAGATTTCGGTCAGCGCCCGCCAGGAGAGAGGCAGTACCTTTCACCGGATTGATGTGGAGGAGCTCAACTATATGCCCACCACCACCGGAAAGGTCGAGACCATCATCAAATCCCAGGCCGGTGTCAGTTCCAACAACGAACTGAGTTCCCAGTATTCTGTAAGGGGTGGGAATTTCGACGAAAACATGGTCTATGTGAACGATATCGAAATCTACCGTCCCTTCCTGGTTCGATCCGGACAGCAGGAAGGGCTGAGCTTTGTGAACTCGGACCTGGTCTCTTCCATCAAATTCTCCGCCGGGGGGTACGATGCCCGGTACGGCGATAAAATGTCCTCCGCCCTGGATATCACCTATAAGCGCCCCGGGGCGTTCCGGAGGTCGTCCTCTGTCAGCCTGCTGGGTGCCGCTGCTCACATAGAGGGTGCTTCCAGGAAGGGACGTTTTACTTACCTGGCCGGTTACCGGTATAAAACCACTTCCTACCTCCTGAATACCATGGAGACCAGCGGAGATTACAAGCCTCAGTTTTCCGATTTCCAAAGCCTGCTTACCTGGCAGCTCTCCCGCACCCTGGAGCTGAGTTTCCTGGGCAACTGGTCGTCCAGTACCTACCAGTTCATCCCCAGCACCCGGAATACGGAATTCGGGACCAAGGATCTGCCCCTGAATCTGAAAATTTATTACGATGGCCAGGAAGTGGACAAGTTCGACACTTACCTGGGCGCCCTCTCCTTCCATTGGAAACCTGTAAAAGGTCTCTCCCTGAAACTTATCGGGTCGGCCTTCCGGACCTCTGAACGGGAAACCTTCGATATTTTGGGGCAATACTGGATCAACGAACTGGACAATACCATTGATTCAGAAACTTATGGGGACTCTATCCTGAATATTGGGGTGGGCACGGTATTAAGCCATGCGCGTAACTACCTGGATGCCTACGTGATATCTGTTTCCCACCTGGGCGCTTACCGCAGCGGATACAATCATTTTCAATGGGGCCTCTCCTACCAGAACCAGGATTTCTACGACCGCATCAATGAGTGGGAGCTGATCGACTCGGCCGGCTATGTGATTCCCTATAACGGAGAGCTGCTGGAGCTGACCAGCTCCAGCCGGTCCGAAAATCATATCTCCTATGACCAGTTTACCGGTTTTTTTCAGAACACCAGCGAGATCAGCGGAAAGAAGGCAGATCTGTTTATCACTGCCGGAATCCGCGGAACAGTCTGGAACTTCAGGCGAACCACCCTGCTGAGTCCGCGACTGACCATCAGCACCCAGCCCAACTGGGAACGGGATATGATGTTTCACCTGTCGGCTGGCTACTACTTCCAGCCCCCCTTCTATAAGGAGATGCGTATGCCAGACGGCCGGATCAATCAGGAGATCGAACCCCAGCGATCGATCCACCTGCTGCTTGGAGGCGACTATATTTTCAGCCTCTGGGACCGGCCATTCAAACTGTCCGGGGAAGCCTATTATAAATGGCTCAGCAACCTGATTCCCTATAAGATAGAGAACATAAGGCTATCCTATGCGGGAGAAAATATCTCCGAAGGCTTTGCCCGGGGAATAGACTTCAAGCTGAATGGGGAATTCGTTCACGGAGCGGAATCGTGGCTGACCCTGTCCCTGCTGCAAACCAGGGAGAATGTGGAGAACGATCTTATCCAGGTATGGAACGGAAGCGAATATGTCACCGCCCCGGCCGGCGAATTTTCCCGGCCCACCGATCAGCTCTTTACAGCCGGAATCTATTTCCAGGACTACTTTCCCAACAATCCGGGCTACAAGGTACATCTGAATGCATTTTACGGAACCGGCATCCCCCTGAGCAGTCCCATCGATGAGCAATACTATACCCGGCTCCGGATGCGCCCCTACCGCCGTGTCGATATCGGGTTCTCCAAGGTGATCAAGCGGGAAACAGATATGTGGGGAGAACGCAATCCCCTGCGCTTCTTTGAAAGCATCTGGATCAGCGGAGAGATATTTAATCTTTTGGGAATCAAGAATGAAGCATCTTATCTCTGGATAAGGACCATCTCTGACCAGGAGGGAATCCCGGGCATGTACGGAATACCCAACTACCTGACCGGCAGAAGATTCAACTTAAAGATTTCTGTCAGTTTCTAAGCCTATTTGCATTTACCCTGAACCAGGAACTTACTGATCTCCATACGGGTGCGCTGCCGCTCCTCCCAGGCAGCCACCTTTTTCGGAAGCCGGGCAGGATCGCCCTTATAGCCGATGGCCATCATGGCCGTGGGTTCATAACGGGTCGGAATCACCAGGGTTTCCTTGGCCCGGTCCACATCATAACCTCCCATCTGGTGAACCATCAGACCCATGGCAGTGGCCTGTGCCAGAAGGTTTCCCACGGCCATTCCAGTCTCATAAAAAGCCAGCCTGTTGGGCCGGTTCTTGTAGATGGAAATCACCTGGGCAAGCGGCAGAACGAGCAAGGGGGCCGTGGAGGCCCAGACCTGGTTAGGCTTATCCAGCAGATCCAGCAACACCTTGTAATCAGACATCTCCCTGGTGGCAATTATAAAGCGCCAGGGTTGTGCATTTCTGCCGGAAGGAGCCCATTTCGCGGCTTCAAAAAGCAGCTGTATCTTGTCATAGTCCACTGCCTGGTCGTCAAAAGCCACCGGGCTCCACCGGTCACTTATTAAATGATGTACTTTATCCATGGTGCATTTATAAGTAAATGATGAGAATACTCTATTATAACAGTCACACCTTGAAATATGTTTTATTACCTTTATCCCTTCAATATTACTAATAATCTCTGAACCGAATCAATTATGAATACAAAAGATTACATCCAGCGTGAAGATACCTATGGTGCACACAATTATCACCCGCTTCCCGTGGTGCTCGACCGTGGAGAAGGAGTCCATGTCTGGGACGTAGAAGGCAAGAGGTATTATGATTTCCTCTCTGCCTATTCAGCGGTAAACCAGGGACACTGTCACCCGAAAATTATTGCTGCCATGACCGAGCAGGCCAAAAAACTGACCCTTACTTCCAGGGCATTCTACAACAGCCTGCTGGGTGAGTTTGAACAGTATATCACCGAGTATTTCGGATATGATAAGGTCCTCCCCATGAACTCCGGGGCCGAGGGCGATGAAACCGCTTTAAAGCTTTGCCGCAAATGGGCTTACGAAAAGAAAGGCATTCCCGAGAACGAGGCCAAAATCGTTGTTTGTGAAGGGAATTTTCATGGCCGGACCATTACCATCATCTCCATGTCGACCGATCCCGATTCCTATAAAGGATTTGGTCCGTATACTCCGGGCTTTATTACGATCCCCTATAACGACACCGATGCCCTAGCAGAGGCTCTGGAAGATCCGAATGTGGCCGGGTTCCTGGTGGAGCCCATCCAGGGGGAGGCCGGGGTCTATGTGCCCGACGAAGGCTTCCTCAGTAAAGCTTACGAGCTCTGCAAAGAGAAGAACGTCCTCTTTATTGCAGATGAGGTTCAGACCGGACTGGCCCGGACCGGCAAGTTACTGGCCTGCGACCACGAGGAGGTCCGGCCCGATATCCTGATCCTGGGCAAGGCCCTTTCCGGCGGCGTCTATCCGGTATCCGTGGTGCTGGCAGATGATGAGATCATGCTCTGCATCAAGCCCGGCGAGCACGGGTCCACCTATGGGGGGAACCCGCTGGCGGCCAAAGTGGCCATGGCTGCCCTGGCGGTCCTGAAGGAGGAGAATCTGGCCGAACGGGCCGAGGAGCTGGGAAAGAAATTCAGGGCCGAACTGAAAAAAATTGATTCTCCCATGATCGAGCTGGTCAGGGGCAAGGGATTACTCAATGCCATCGTGATCAAACCCACCAACGGCAAGACCGCCTGGGATGTCTGCGTGGCGCTGAAAGAGAACGGACTGCTGGCCAAGCCCACCCACGAACACATCATCCGCTTTGCTCCTCCCCTGGTAATCACCGAAGAGCAGCTGATGGAGTGTGTGGAAATCATCAGGGAAACCATTACATCCTTCGAGGCCTAGGCGCTTAAGTTCACCATTCAAACTTTAGCTCCGTCTATCTCTTGATATACTTCAGGGTTTCATCCGTATCCGGACCTTCCAGCCGGATGAAATAGAGGCCATCGCCGGCGCCTGAAAGATGGATCGTTCTGGCACCGCCGGAGGATATAAATGCTTCCTTCAGAATCAATCTGCCATCGGCAGCAAAGACCCTCAGCTCATATTCCCCGGCTGCCGGAAGGTCCATCATGATTAAACCGGGACCGGGATTCGGATAGATGGTAAGCTCCTCGTTTTCAAGCAAAGACATGCCCACCGGATAACCAATGTATATGCCTTCTTCGCCGATGGTATAATTCAGTCCGGAAACAATCTGGTTTCCGGCTATGGTAACATCATGGATTTGCAGCATCTCCAGTCCGGTTACCTCCACATGGAGGAGATATTCCCCGTCGGGTACATCGCTAAAGCTGAACATCCCGAATTCATCGGTCTCCACATAAGCCACCACCTCACCGGCCAGGGTCGATTTCTTGTTCTTCTTCAGCAATATGACGGATGATTTCGGAGATGGACGCGCCCGGGTCCCTTTCAGGGCATCATCCAGGGTTTCTTCCAGGGAAATGGTCCCGGACATGCTGCCCAGGCCCGAACCTGAGGGATCCACATCCACCAGTTGTATATGCATGGTATTTGAAGTGTATTTGGGAACAAGATCCTGAAACAGGGCACTTTTCCAGCCGGTCTCATTCCCATAGTAGGTTGGCAGGGCTCCCGGATACTGTTCCCTGTCCGGCACGGCCAGTAAGGCATAATTCCCGGGATACAGGCCTTCAAACAGATAGCTTCCATCGTCCTTCAGCCATACCGAATCGACCCGTGGATAGATTCCCCACCAGGTGGATTTCATGGCCTTCACATAACCCGGGTAAACCGGGTTCGCACCGGCATCGGTCACCACTCCTCCCAACGTCACATCTGAAGCGAGCTCCAGCAGCCAGCTTGTATAAGCCGATGCCCCGGTGCTTAAACGTGATTCGCCAATAACCAGTTCATTGCTTGCCTGTAATTTCACAGAGCTGAATACCTCTCCATCGGGCAGGACCTCCAGATCCACTCCATAAAGATCGCTGTATGGCTCAGTCAACAGGCTGGTATTGCTGTACCAGAGAGGTTTTCCATGGTAATCAAGTCCCACATGAAACAGAAAGCCACCGGCCACCACGGCTGGAGAAACAATCCCGTCCAGATCCTGGGAGGCGTAGTTATATCCCATGAGCGATACATTTCCGGACCGGTCCACATCAAAGCCGTATATCTTGGCATCATCGGACGATAGCGCATAACCCCAAAGGTCTGAGCCATCCCATATATCCAGTGCAGCCACATAAATACCGGTTGGGTAGCTCAGGTTCATCGGCACAGCATTCACTGCAAAAACCTGGTTTTTAAAAGGGGCTGTCAGGTAAAGTATCCGGTTTTTCCAGCTTAAAGCATCGTAATAAATATTGTTATCCAGTACCTCGCTCGCTGTTGATTTTTTCTTTCCTTCCTGCGAAGGCCCCTGGCTGTCAAAGGGCCTTTTCCAGACAGGGTTTCCTGAGGCATCGATCCGGAACACAAACTGGTTATTGGAGGATGCATCTGCAAAACTGAATTCTGTCTCCCCCAGTTTGTAATAGCCCGTACTGGTGTTACCGGCCAGAACAAAATCACCTCCCGGCAGGGGAAAAGCCTTGAAAATCCGGGTGGAATAAGCGAAGCCGTTTATCACACCGTCCAGCACCCACCGGGACTGACCGCTCCAGTCAAGCGATACCGCGAATGTTGCCTTTGTATCGCTATAGGACGGAAGGGATCTGCCATGAATCAGGGGACTGCTTTCGCTTCCATAGCTTCCCGTAATCAATACCCCGCCGTCATGACCCGGAAAAACCTGGATCCGGTCATAAGAGGGAGAGGTCCCCGACTGATCCAGATCGAAGCCCGCCTGGTAAACCCATTCAAGATCCAGGCTGTGGTCATACTTGATCAGATAGAAGTAGCTGTTAGGCGTTTCCAGATTTTTGGCCATAGTCCCGAAACCCCTGTGTTCCACGGGCATACTGGCCTTCCCATATACATATATGGAACCGTCTTCGGGATCCATAACCGCCTCGGAGTTCATAAATTGATTGTCCGTCAGGGCCCAGATATTGATGATCCTCACCAGCTGGCAATCCGGATCGTAGCTGGCCAGAAACTCCACTTCGCTGGCACTGGGAATGGGAATGATGGTTCCGCTGGCATCCACCTCCAGATCCGCACTTGCCATCAGGGTGAACCCGCCCTGGTATGACCCGGCATAGACCGGAGTATTGGTTCCCTTCACGTAATTGGATTTCAGGGGTGTTCCCTCCTTGTCGTACTTGATAAAGTAGATGGTTTGGGCATCGGGATTAACCGCCTCACCCAACAGGGGATGGTCCGAGCTTGTATACGAAGCCCCCGACACCCTGTAAAAACTTCCGGCATCAGCCTCAAGCAGGTAGGCATCCTGGGGATAGACGCCCAGGCGCACCACATCATGGGTTCCGAGAACAAGCTGTTGAGCGGCCACAGAGCCGGCCAGCAATAAAATCAGGGCTGTAAATAGATCTTTTTTCATGGTAGACAGAGTTTAATTCTTCAAATAACGGATGCCTATGACCAGAATATCATCCACCTGAGGCTCCTCACCCATCCAGTTCCTCAGCTCATTTTCCAGCGTACCGGCCTGTTTCCTGACCACCTCGCTGCTGATCCTGATCAGCAGATTTTTAAAAGGTCTGGCTTTATACTTACCCACTTTCTCTCCTCCGAACTGGTCGGGAAATCCATCGGAATAGAGATAGATCATATCTCTGTCCTCCAGCTGCACCCGGTGGTTGGTAAATGATCTTTCTTCCACAATATGTTTTCCAACGGGCATATTATCCCCCTTATATTCAATTAGTTCTCCTTTGCGGATCAGGATCATGGGATTATAGGCCCCGGCAAATTCAAGCATATCCAGCTGCGGGTCGATCACCACCAGGGCCAGGTCCATTCCGTCCTTGGCCTGTTCCGCTTCATCCTTGTGGGACATAGCCCGGATTATATTGCTTCGCAGGCGGTTCAGGATTTCCGAAGCCTTCAGGACCCCCTCATGATTCACAATCTCATTGAGAAAGGTCAGTCCCAGCAGGCTCATAAAAGCACCGGGAACCCCGTGACCCGTGCAGTCGGCCGCACACACCACAATCAGCTCCTCTTTCTTTTCCACCCAGTAAAAATCCCCACTTACGATATCCCTGGGCTTAAAGAAGATAAAATGCTCCGGCAGGACTTTCTCCAGGGTTCTTTTTCCGGGAAGCACGGCGTGCTGTATTCTCCTGGCATACTGGATGCTGGAAGTAATCTCCGTGTTCTTCTCCTCAATTTCAATCTTTTGAGCCTCTATTTCCCTGGTCCGTCCCTTAACTTTTGCTTCCAGTATCCGTTTCTCTCTGATCAACTGCCGCTCCCTGTATTTGAAGGTGCCGTATATCAGGGCCAGACCGGTGAGCACCTCCAGAAAGATGAACCAGAAGGTTTTCCAGAGGGGAGGCTTAATGGTGAATGCAAAACTGGCCTCCTGTTCGACCTCCACTCCATCCAGGTTAAATGCCTTTACCCTGAACATATAATGCCCGTTGGGAAGC
Source organism: Bacteroidales bacterium (assembly GCA_029210725.1). Lineage (NCBI taxonomy): Bacteria > Pseudomonadati > Bacteroidota > Bacteroidia > Bacteroidales > Bacteroidales bacterium. The sequence goes on from JARGFM010000004.1 coordinate 91,141, forward strand.
CTCATATAGGGAGCGGTCCGTTCGTTCCCCGGAAGCGACCAATCCTCGTCAAATCCTTCCAGGAACCACGAGAAACTGTTCCTGGAAGGATTGAGCGTATGAATCCCGGTAAAATTGAACTCCAGGGAATTTTTGCTGTAGGGAAAGGTCATCTCTCCGGGAAAGACCCCGCTGATGTCCGAAGCTCCTTCGGGTGATCCCCTGCAAATAATTCCATCCACCACCGGGGGATAGAGAACCAGCTCCGGTGGATTTGGGTCCCTGATATCATAGCGGGGATCGTAGTGAACCAGTCCCTCCACCGTACCAATCCACAACTCACCCCCCTCCCCTTTGGATATGGCTCTTTCATAGGTTTCCAGGGGGTAGAAACCCTCATCATCCCCATAGAGGGAGAATTCACCGGTCTCCATATGGAGTACATTGATGCCCAGGTTGGTCCCGATCCAGAGTGAAACACTATCCCTGAACTCCACAAAATAAGTAGAGTTAGAGACCATCCCATCGGTCGTATTGAAATTTTCCACAGCCTCCGGCAAACTCAGGTCAATCCTGGTGATCCCCCGGCTCTTCGTAGCCACCCAGAGATTATTCTTTGTATCACAGGCCACATCCAGGCACACCGCGGAAGCCAGACCATCCTCTTCGGTATAGTTCCTGATATGCTGCCCGGACCGGTCAAAGAGTGAGAGACCGCCTTCCGTGGCGCAGCAGATCAACTGATCCATCTGCAACATGCTGTTTACCTTCAGATTAACCAGACCATCCTCCAATCCCAGGTGGCGGAATTCGCCCTGATGGAGTATATGGACTCCTGAATCTGTGCCACACCAAAGCTGCTGATCGTTTGTATAGAGCAAACTGTTGATGGTGGCCTTAAGGCCGGCCTCCCGGATGGAACTACCATTGTACATGAACAATTCGAAACCTGTTCCGATATACACATTCCGCTGCCCGTCCTCCGCAAAACAGAGCGGATGGTAATCCTCGGGGTAACCCTCTTCGGCTCCGAAGGTTTTCAACTCATCACCCCGGATGCTCACTAAATTGCCATGCGCCCCCAGCCAGATTCTTCCCTGAGAATCATAATAAACGGCCTGAATGGAGTTGGCCGGCAATCCAAAGTCCAGGTCATATACCTCAAAAATGGCCCTGCCATACTTGGAAACACCTCCCATGGTCCCGATCCAGATACTCCCGAACCTGTCCTCGAAAATAGTATTCACATTGTTGTGCACCAGGTTATTTGCGATGTTAAAATGTTTCAGGTACTGGTCATCCAGCATCCATACTCCGTCATCAAATCCTGCAATCCAGATTCGTCCACGGCTGTCTTCCACCAGCTCTCTGGCAATCGGATCATAACTGCCCCGGGGCCGGATATGGTTAAACCTTTCGTTTTCATAAATAAACAGTCCCTCCGCGTAGGTTCCGCACCAGATCCTTCCCTGGCTGTCGCGGAGCATGCTCAGTACGATCTCATCGGCCAGTCCGTCTTCCGTTCCCAGCCTTCTCTCCTTCCCCTCTTCCATCACCAGGATGCCTGATCCCTGAGTGGCATACCATATCTCTCCCGGATCCGCCTCAATGATATCGCGAACAATCTGCTCCTGAGGCAGTTTCACAAAAGTGTAAGGATCCTTGAAAATGGTAATTCCCGGGCTGAAGTAAGTAGCCAGGTGAACCCATCCCCGGGAGTCCACAAAGGCTTTCTGAACATTGTTGTCTGTCAGCGCATCCTTTTTGGAGTAAGAAAGAATGGTATCCGGAGTAATCACCGATATCCCGTAGGCGGTCCATATCCAGATATTACCGGCCAGGTCCTCGATCATTCCATCGACCCGGTCATCGATCAGTCCCTTATCTTTGGTAATCTGTTTAAAACTCTCTCCATCATAGATCCCGATTCCTCCCTGGGTTCCAAACCAGATCCTCCCGCTTTGGTCCACCAGGATACAGTTTACTTCATCATCTGGCAATCCGTGGGAGAAATTGAAATGCTCGAAGGTGTAGCCGTCGTAGCGGGCCACCCCCACCTGCGTGGAAAACCAGATATATCCTTTTGGATCCTGGTCAATATCACTTACCGTATTCTGGGGCAATCCGGTCTTCAGGGTATGGTTCTCGAGGGCATATTTCTGAGCCTGAAGCCCGGAATAAGGAAGCAATGCCAACAGCATGCAGCTTAGCCCCAGGTATAGGGTAAACGCGAATCTTTTTCTAACTTGCATCGCCAATCTCTTATTCCGAAAATTTATGAAAAAATATCTATCACTTCTCATTTACTTATTAATAGCGTCCTCCTGCACCCATCCGGGGGGAAGAACCTGGATGATTCCTGTAAACATCGATCCTTCCGATCTGGATTATACGCCATCGCTTATGGAAAGTTTCGAGGAAAGACGGGCGCAGTTGCTTGATTCTTTGAATGGTGACTATATCATCCTGAGATCGGCAGACCAGGGTAGTTCGAACCGCCACGAATTCAGGCCCAACAACTACTTTTACTACCTGACCGGCTATGCAGCACGGGGCTCTTATGCCGTGCTGAGTGCGGACTCCGGTCTGTCCTACACCCTGTCGGTACCTCCGCAAAGCGTCCGTACCCTGATTTATGAGGGAGAAGAGCTTGAAGAAGAGGAACTCCGGGAGCGCTTCGGTCCCGACAGGACCCTCTCTTACGGGGAGATGAGAGCACTGATTGACAGTATTGTGCAGACAGGAGCCAGCCTCTATATGGACCGTTCCGACCGCACCTTTCTGGCAGACCTGCAGAGGATGGCAGGAGAAAACGGAAATCCGGATTTCAGGCATATTGGTGAGCTGGCCGATGAGCTCCGGGTGATTAAGGAGCCCCTGGAGGTGGAATTCCTGCAGAAGGCCTGCAATATTACTGCCAGGGCACTGACCAGGGTGATGAAGGAATGCCGACCGGACAGGTATGAATTTGAGATGGAGGCGGTGATCGAAGGAACCTTCCTGGAATATGGATCCTCCATGCCCGGCTTCAGTTCCATTGTGGGCTCGGGTCCCAATGCCACCATCCTGCACTACGAACCGAATACCCGGCTTATGAAGGACGGGGACCTCCTGTTAATGGACATAGGGGCCGAATATGGTTATTATACGGCCGATATTACGCGCACCATTCCTGTAAACGGAAAATTCTCACAAGAGCAGCGCACCATCTATCAGCTGGTCCTGGATGCCCAGCTGGCCGCCATCGAAAAGATGAAACCAGGTTCCATGCTCATGGACGGACACATGGCCGCCAAGGAGGTGATTGTAGAGGGACTGACACAGCTGGGCCTGATTACCGATCCGGACTCCCCCTGGCAGATTAAATTCTACATCCTCTATCCCTCTTCCCACTACCTGGGCCTGGATGTTCACGACGTGGGAGATATGCAGGGAAGCTTTTCACAATTTATGGAGCAGACTCCGCAGGAATCGCAGGAGAGCCGTTTGCTGGAGCCCGGAATGGTGCTCACCATCGAGCCCGGGCTCTATTTCCGGGAGAAGGGTCTGGAGCAGCTGCATGAGATCTTTGGAGAGGAAGCGGACAGCACTGAACTGGAGCAGTTTATAGAAAAAGTGGGACCCGTCTACGAACAATACAAGAATATCGGGGTTCGTATAGAGGACGATATCCTGATCACCACCGGGGGCAACATTAACCTCTCCAGGTACGCTCCCAAAGAAATGGAAGATATTGAACAGATAATGAGATAATAATTAAACTGAAAATCATGAGTAAAGCAGAGATCCACACCCAAAAGGGGATTATGAAGGTGGAATTTTATGACCAGGATGCCCCTGGTACGGTGGAAAACTTTATTAAACTGTCCAAAGAGGGTTTTTATGACGGCCTGACCTTTCACCGGGTAATACCCGATTTTGTCATCCAGGGAGGCTGTCCCGACGGGAATGGAATGGGTGGACCCGGCTACAGCATCAAGTGTGAACTGGATGGCGGAAATCAATACCATAATCGCGGTGTGCTCTCGATGGCTCATGCAGGAAAAGATACAGGAGGATCCCAGTTTTTCATCTGCCACTCCCGCAATAATACCTCGCATCTGGACCGGGTGCATACCTGCTTTGGTAAAGTATTTGAGGGCCTGGAAGTGATTGACGATATCCGCCAGGGCGATAAGATCGAAAAAATCGTCGTCGGAGAGTAGTTTGCCCGTGCGAAAAGTAACAGGATAAATCTTTACCGTTGTCTCTGTTCCAGGACGGAGACCACCTCCCGGATATCCTTTCCCTTTGCGGATAACAGTACCAGCAGATGATACAGCAGGTCGGCTGCCTCATTGAGGAAGAGCTCATCGTTGCTGTCTTTGGATTCAATTAACAGTTCAACGGCCTCCTCTCCCACCTTCCGGGCGATCCGGTTGATCCCGTCCCGGAACAGGGAGGTGGTGTAAGAACCTGCGGGCATCTCCGCTTTGCGCTTATGGATCAGTTGCTGGAGCTCCTGGATAAAAGCCATTTTATTCCTGTCCGGGGTGGCTTTGTTCTGCTCATCAAAGCAGGTGTCATTTCCGGTATGGCAGACCGGTCCGGCCGGGTTGGCCTTAATCAACAAGGTGTCCCTATCGCAGTCTTCCAGGATTTCCACAACATGCAGGAAATTCCCGCTCTCCTCCCCTTTGGTCCAAAGCCTGTTTTTCGTACGGCTGAAAAAGGTAACCTTCCCCTCCTGCCTGGTCTTTTCCAGGGCTTCGGGGTTCATAAAACCTAGCATTAACACAATATCTGTTTCGGCATCCTGTATAATGGCTGGCACGATCCCATTTAGTTTCTGAAAGTCCATATTATCTGATTGTTATATGATTTTTCTTTAAGTACTCCTTCAATTCAGGAACAGGAATCTCATTGTAGTGGAAAATGGATGCTGCCAGAGCAGCATCGGCTTTGCCCTGTTCAAACACCTCCACAAAATGTTCCCTTTTTCCGGCTCCTCCTGAAGCAATCACCGGAATGGTCAGCTGCTCCGACAACTCCCTCAAAGCTTCGCACGCAAAACCATTCTTGGTCCCATCGTGATTCATGGAAGTAAACAGGATCTCCCCTGCGCCACGCTCCTGTACCTCCCTGGCCCAGCTAAAGAGCTCCCTGCCGGTGGGGATCCTCCCACCGTTGATAAAGACGGTCCAGCGCTCCTCCTTCCAGCGGGCATCGATGGCCACCACCACAAACTGGTTTCCGAAACCTTTGGCTATACGGTCGACCAGTCCGGGATCCCGCACAGCCGATGAATTAATACTTACCTTATCGGCTCCTGCCGACAGCAGCAGTTCTGCATCTCCCACCTGGTCGATGCCGCCCCCCACGGTAAAGGGGATATTCAGCTCCTCCGAGATACGCCTCACCAGATCGGCAAAGAGTTTTCGCCCCTCGTGGGTGGCCGTGATATCCAGATAGACCAGCTCATCGGCGCCATCGCGGGCATACCTGGCCCCCAGTTCCACGGGATCACCCACATCCACCACATTTTCGAAGTTGATCCCCTTTACGGTCTTCCCGTTTCGGATATCCAGGCAGGGTATGATCCTTTTAGCCAGCATGTCAGCGTTGATTTAAAATATAAGTTTCAAGAGTTTTCAAGGGGATTTTTCCCTCATAGATCGCCTTACCGACAATGGCCCCGTCGATTCCCTCTTTCTCCAGGAGCTCCAGATCGTCCATCCCGCTAATCCCGCCACTGGCCACCAGGTGCAGCTCCCCGTCGCTGGCTTTAAGCTCCTTATAAATCTCCAGCGAAGGTCCCTCCAGCATTCCGTCCCTTTCAATATCGGTACAGATAACCTTTTTAATTCCTTCGGAACGATAAGCGGCAATAAACGCCCCCAGTTCGAGAGAAGTGTCTTCGTTCCATCCTGAAACCGCCAGCTTACCTTCCCTGAAATCGGCCCCCAGGATAATCCTGTCTGCCCCGTAGCGCTCCAGCCATCCAAGAAAGAGATCCCGCTCCCTGACAGCTACGCTTCCCCCGGTTATCATGTGGGCGCCCGAGTCAAATACGATCTTCAGATCCTTATCGCTCCGTATTCCCCCGCCCGCGTCGATCACCAGGGATGTCCGGGAAGCGATCCTCTCGAGGATCCGGTAGTTCACCACCCTGTTTTCCCTGGCCCCGTCCAGATCTACCAGGTGCAGTCTCCTGATCCCGTGATCCTCGAACAGCAGGGCCATTTCAAAGGGATCGCCATACTCCTTTTTCCGCCCGTAGTCGCCCCTGGTAAGACGGACACAACGCCCTTCAATAATATCTATGGCTGGTATAATCTCCATCATAGTTTCAAAAATTGTTTCAGTATCAACTCTCCCGGATCTCCGCTCTTTTCGGGATGGAACTGGGTGGCATAAAAATTATCTTTCTGCATGGCGGCACTGAAAGGAACGATATAATCGGTTTTCGCTGCGGTATCTTCACCCACCGGTACATAGTAAGAATGCACGAAATAAACATAAGCGCCCCGGAGTTCACCGGGAATCAGCTTCCCGTTCACCCAATCGAGGCTGTTCCAGCCCATATGCGGCACTTTTAGTCCGCCCGAAGGAAAACGCCTCACCGGCGCATCAAAGATGCCAATACAGGACGTATCACCCTCCTCCGACCAGCTGCACATCAGCTGTTGCCCCAGGCAGATTCCCAGAACCGGACAGCGAAGTTCCTTCAGCAATTTATCCAGCTCCCGCTCCTTCAGGTACTCCATGGTACCGGAGGCCTCGCCCACACCGGGAAAGATCACCCTGTCGGCCGAAAGAATCGTTGCAGGGTCGTCCGTAATCTTTGCTTCCACCCCCAATCTTCTGAGGGCATGGTCCACCGAGCGGATATTCCCTGCATTGTATTTAATAATGGCCAGCTTCATTCAGTGTTGCTTTTTAAAGTTTCCCTTTGGTGCTTGGCAGGCGCATACTCTCAGGATCCAGTTTAACCGCCTTTGCCAGGGCCCTGGCAAAGGCCTTGAAAAGGCCCTCGATTTTATGGTGTTCGTTTTTGCCTTTCACCTCCATGTTCAGGTTGCATTTTGCCGCATCGGAAAAACTCTTGAAAAAATGATAGAACATCTCCGTGGGCATATCACCGATTTTATCCCGACTGAATTTCGCGTTCCATTCGATCCATGGCCTTCCGCCAAAATCAATGGCCACGCTGGCCAGGGAATCATCCATGGGTAAGACAAAAGCATAACGCTCTATGCCCCGCTTATCTCCCAGTGCCTGCAGAAAGGCCTCTCCCAGAGCAATGGCGGTATCCTCAATGGTATGATGCTCATCCACATGCAGATCCCCTCTCACCTCAATGTCCAGATCCATTCCCCCGTGACGGCCGATCTGATCCAGCATGTGATCGAAAAATCCGAGTCCTGTGGAGATGGCAGTACGCCCCTCTCCATCCAGGGAAAGCCTGACTGAAATCTCCGTTTCGCTGGTCGAGCGCCGCACTGTGGCACTCCGCTGCCTGGTCCGGATAAAGTGATAGATCTCGTCCCATTCCTGGCAGATCAGAGATACATATCCGGCTACTCCGGCAGATTCCATCTCCTCAGCAGCTTCCTCCGTATTCAGAAAAATTCCCCTGGCCCCCAGGTTTTTAGCAAGCTCCATATCGGTGATCCGGTCGCCGATTACAAAAGAATTCTCCAGATCGTATTCTCCCTGCATATAGGAACTCAGCATTCCGGTCCGGGGTTTCCGTTTGGGTGAGTTCTCTTCCGGCAGGGAGGGATCCAGGTGAATGGCATCAAACTCCACCCCCTCATTCCTGAATGCTTGAAGGAATTTCTCATGGGGTGCCCGGAAATCTTCTTCCGGGAAAGCAGCGGTTCCCAATCCATCCTGATTGCTGACCACCACCAGCTCATAGTCCGTGTATTGCCTCAGCTTATACAGGTTTCTGAAAACGCCGGGCATAAACACCAGCTTTTCCAGGGAATCCACCTGGAAATCCACCGGGGGCTCCTTAATCAGGGTTCCGTCCCTGTCGATGAAAAGGACTTTCTTCATGAATGATAGGTTTTAAGGGCACTGATCAATGCCCGGTTCTCTTCCGCTTTTCCTATGGTGATACGCAGGCTCCCCCCGCAAAGGGGTACCGACGAGCGGTCCCGGACAATAATGCCCTTGTTCATAAGATACCGGTATATGGCTGAGGGCTTGTCCACCCGGACCAGCAGAAAATTGGCATCCGAAGGATACACCTGCTTCACAAAGGGGAGTCCTTCCAGCTCCAGGGCCATCCGCTTACGCTCCTCCAAAATCGTTCCGATCCATGCCCGGGTCCGGTCCCTGTCCTCCAGGGCTTTCAGGGCCGCCTCCATGCTCAGGCTGTTAATGTTGTAGGGATACTTTACAGCGGACAGATAGGCGATGAGCTCCGGATGGGCAAAGAGCATGCCCAGGCGTATCCCTGCCAGTCCCCAGGCTTTCGAGAGGGTCTGTAAAAGCACCAGATTGGGCTTCTCCTTCAACAGGGGAAGAAGTCCGGGACCACTACTGAAATCGATGTAGGCCTCATCCAGCACCACCATGCAATGTACCCCGTCCACGATCTTTAAGATCGCCTCCCGCTCAAAGGAGTTGGAGCTTGGATTATTGGGCGAACACAGAAATATAAGTTTGGTCTGCTCGTTCAATGCCTCCAGCACGGCCCCGGGGTTCAGGCTGAAATCCCTGTTCAGCAATACGCTTCGCCGTTCCACTCCGTTGATCTCCGCACAAACCCCGTACATGCCATAAGTAGGGTCTGCGGTAATGACATTATCCACTCCCGGTTCACAAAGTACCCTGAATAAAATATCGATCCCCTCATCGCTGCCGTTACCCAGAAAAATCTGCTCCGTGTTTACGCCTTTGATCTCTGCAATCCGGCCTTTCAGTTTCTGCTGACCCGGGTCCGGGTAACGGTTCAGCGGAGCATTAAAAGGATTTTCGTTGGCATCCAGAAACACGGAGGCCGAACCGGAGAATTCATCCCGGGCCGACGAATAGGGATGCAGATTCCGGATATTGGGCCTGACCCGGGATGCTATGCTAAATATCTCAGCCACCTTCTCCGGAACTTAAGCGGATGGAGACCGCATTGCTGTGCGCCTGAAGCTCTTCTGCCTCAGCCATGGCCATAATGGCATCCCCGATATTCACCAGTCCGTATTTGCTGATCTCCTGGAAGGTGATCTTTTTATAGAAACTATCCATATTGATCCCGCTGTAGGAACGGGCCCAGCCGTTGGTGGGAAGAGTATGATTGGTTCCGGATGCATAATCTCCGGCACTCTCGGGGCTATAGTCGCCCAGGAAAACCGATCCCGCATTCTCTACCTGTTCGGCCAGGTCCGGATAATTTTTGGTCACAATAATCAGGTGTTCCGGAGCATAGAGATTGACCATCTCCATAATCTCCTTCTGAGTCTTAAGAAGCACCATCTTGCTGTTATCCAGAGCCTTGGATGCTATCTCCTTCCTGGGAAGGTCTTTCAGCTGCTTCTGAAGCTCAGCCTGTACCCGCTCAATCATATCGGAAGAGTCGGTGAGCAGCAACACCTGGCTATCGGGGCCATGTTCGGCCTGGGAAAGCAGGTCGGAGGCTATAAAGGCCGGATTGGCCGCACTATCTGCCACCACCGTTAATTCGGATGGTCCGGCAGGCAAATCGATGGCCACCGTATCGAGGCTCACTATCTGCTTGGCTTTGGTCACGTACTGGTTACCGGGACCGAAGATCTTACTGACTGCAGGAATGCTTTCCGTTCCGTAAGCCATGGCTGCAATGGCCTGTGCTCCGCCAACCTTAAAGACCCGGTCGATCCCCAGCAGATCGGCGATATAGAGGATGGAGGGGCTAATCCTGCCGGCACTGTCGGGCGGCGTGCAAAGAATTACCTCCCCGCAACCCGCCAGCTTGGCGGGGATCCCCAGCATCAGGACAGTGGAAAGCAATGGTGCCGAGCCACCAGGGATGTAGAGCCCCACACTGCTCATGGGAACCGGTTTTCTCCAGCAGCGGACCCCGGCAGTGGTGACAATGACTTCGCTGTGCTGTATCTGCTTTTTATGGAAGGTCTGGATATTCCAGTGCGCTTCGTCAATGGCCTTCTTCAATCTGGGGCTCACTTCGTCCCGGGCTGCCAGGATCTCCTCCCCGCTTACCTCCATGGATACGGAATCATACCCGTCAAACTCCCGGGTAAAGGCCACTACGGCAGCATCCCTCTTCCTGGCCACTTCATCAATAATTTTCTGGACCTGGTCTTCCAGAGTATCATGATTCAGCCGGGGCCGCTGAAGCAGTTCTGCCCATTTGCTTTTTTCAGGATAACGAAGAATATTCATAGTTATATGTGTTGGTTAGACAATCATTTTCTCAATGGGTATAACCAGAATCCCCTGGGCACCCAGTTCCCGGAGGCGGTCGATGACTCCCCAGAACTCCTTTTCGCTTAATACCGAGTGAACCGAGCTCCACCCCTCTTCAGCCAGCGGCATTACGGTGGGACTCTTCATTCCGGGGATGGTTTCAATAATCTGCCGGAGGTTTTCATTAGGGGCATTCAGCAGAATGTATCTGTTACTGGAAGCGGCCATGACACTGCGGATCCTGAAGATCAGATCGTTCAGCACCAGCTGTATATCCTTCTCCATATCCCGGTTGGCAATGATCACGGCCTCCGACTTCATGACCACCTCCACCTCTTTCAGACCGTTGCTGATCAGGGTGCTTCCCGAGCTGACAATATCAAAAATGGCATCAGCCATCCCGATGGAAGGGGCCAGCTCCACCGAGCCGCTCAATACATGGATATCGGCCTTTACCCCGTGTTCCTGCAGGTACCTCTCCAGGATGACCGGGTAGGAAGTAGCGATCCTTTTTCCCTTCAGATCCTCCAGGCCGGAGTAGCTCTCTGATTTGGGAACGGCAATGGAGAGCCTGCAGCGCGAGTATCCCAGTCTTTCCAGCAGATCTACCTGACACTCTTTTTCCGCATATTCATTCTCCCCGACGATCCCGATGTGGGCCACTCCGTCCTCCACATACCGGGGGATATCATCATCCCGGAGGTAGATCACCTCCAGGGGAAAGGTCTGGGCCACCGACCTCAGTTTCCTGGAACCATTATTCAGGGAGATTCCGGCCTCTTTCAGAAGCAGTAAAGATTTCTCGCTGAGACGGCCCGATTTCTGTATGGCGATTCTTAGTTTTTTCATGCCGATTGTTTTAACAAAAAAAGGTCTGCAGTATCTGCAAACCTCTTAACTTTTTATCCGGATTACAATGTACTACACAGCTTCCTAACCAAACACATGGTGATGGTGGTGGTGATGAACGCTATGTTGCCTGTAAAACCTCATGCTTTTAAAATGTTTTGCAATATTAGCGAATAATATCTAAAATTCAAACGGCTGGGAGGAATAATTTAAACCGGAGCAGGGAATCAAAGATCCTTCAGCAGGATATTGGAGGGCGACTCCTTGATGGAATGCAGGATATGCTCATGGATCCGGGTAATCTTACGGAGCTCGTCAGACTCGGTCACAATCATATGGTCGCCACCCACCAGTTCCATTTGTTTGTAAATATACTCCACGGTGATCTTATTGATATCCACCGCAGGCTGGTAAGAACGCTCCTTGGGATTATCGGCCGCCAGCTCGGCCAGGATGCCGGCCTCCACCAGCTCATATACCAGTTCATTGACCAGGCGGATGGGGATGCCCAGTTCATGACTGAGCGTTTCTGAATTCCAGGGCTCGTTCCCCTCCTCGAAGTTCCGGATAATCTGATAGGAGATCAGCAGGGTCAGTATCCGCTTATTGTTATGGCTCAGATTCAGGGCATTTTCCTCAAACTCGTAATTCTCGATATTCTGATAGGCGAAGGAGAGTTCGGCACCCATCAGAACAATCAGCCAGGTGATCTGCAACCACATAAGAAAAAGCGGGATAAAGGCAATGGTCCCGTAGAGGGTCCCCCACCGGAGCACGCCCAGCTGCAGGGTCTGATAAAGCGACTGAAATATCAGGGCAATGGTGCCGGCTATCACCCCTGCAATCAGCGCATATTTAAACTTCACCTTGGTATTGGGCATCACGATATAGACAATGGTAAAAAGAATCCAGATCGAGACATAAGGGACCGATTTGATCAGGGTAACAATCAGCGGTTTAAAGAGCTCGATTTCATTGGCCGCACTTTGTATTTTTACCATGAAGCTTCCGGAAAGCCCAATGGCGAAAGGGCTCAGGATCATGATGGCCAGGTAATCTGAAAATTTTCGCATGGGGCTGCGGGCCTTGCGGATCTGCCAGATATCGTTGAAAGAAGCCTCGATATTGTTCAATACCTGGATCACCGACCAGAAAAGGATCACTCCCCCCACACCGGCGATGACCCCTTCCCTGGTTTCCGACAGGAGATTGTCCACCATACCGGTTACCCACTTCATCACCTCCTCCTGCTCCTTCATATTGCTATTGATGAAGTTATGCAGCATATCTTCAAAGCCGAAGTTCCGGGCAATAGCAAAAGCAATGGCAAAAATGGGCACCATAGAGAGCATGGTGAAATAGGTAAGCGCAGCGGCCCTTACGGCCGCCCTGTCCTCAAAAAACCCTTTAAATGCCAGTATGTATATCTTTGACTGCCTGATCAGAAAGTTCCGGCGGCGGGACTTGGAGGTGAGGTCATGGGACCAGATCTCCTCCTTGAAGAAAATCTTGAGCTTCTGAAGCATGGATTAGCTTTGGCAAACAAATATAATAAACTTGCACAAAGGTACAGGGAAAAACTATCTTTGCATGAAAATCTGAAAAAATGACCAAACTGAAAGAACGTTTTACCAAATGGAAAGAGAACAGGTCCATCTGGCAGAAAACCGGCGATATCCTGTTCTGGGTTTTGATCATTCTGTTCCTGATTCCGGGTCCGAGGAAAGCCATTCTCACCAACCTGAACAGGGTGGTTCTGAATGTGAAAGCACCCCGGATCATGGATGAAGAGAAACAGGCCATGCTGACCGATCTGGATTATAACTGGTTTCTTGCCTGGGAGGAAAATGAACCCTTCTATTTCAGTAATTTCAGGGATGAGGTGGTGTTCATCAACTTCTGGGCCACCTGGTGCCCGCCCTGTGTGGCCGAGATGCCCGAAATACAGTCCCTCTACAAGAAATGGGGGGATAAGGTGGCCTTTATGCTGATCACCGGCGAGCATCCGGATGTGGTAAAGCCCTTTATGGAAAAAAACAATTACCAGATGCCCGTTTTTTATATGGCCGGTGCTCAGCCACCCGAACCACTCTCCTTCAAAGCCTATCCAACCACATTTATCATATCCCGGGAAGGGCGCGTGGTGAGCAAAAAAACCGGGGCAGCCAACTGGGACTCCAAAGCCACCGAAAAGATTTTCGAAGAGCTGCTTAAGTAGTGTCTGCAAGAAAACTTACAATTAATTGTCACACAATAGATTAATGTTGAAAACTTGTTTGAATGTATCGCGGCTTTCGCTTGCTTGATTCACCGAAAATACAGATATTCAGTGTATTAAGCAAAGGAGATTCGGATATTTCCGATAAACCATCAAACGAGGTTCACCAATGAGAAAGAGATTCGAGCAACAATTCATACTGGGCCACCTGCCCATCCATGAGACTCCGGTTCCCAAAGGACCGAGAGGAGGAGCGCTACCCAAATTAGTTGCAGCATTGAAAGAGATCTATGTCACCCCAAAGTGGAACGAGCGGGTTTTCGAGATACTGGAGTCAAAAATAACTGTCGGCAAGAAGCAGACCGGCCGTCCCGGCATGGATCTGTGGCAGATTTTTGTATTGGCACAAGTACGGTTAGTCCAGAATATAGGCTACGATGAACTTCTCGATCTGGCAAATTATCACACTTTGATCCGTCAGCTCATGGGCGTTGAGAGCGGCTTTGGTTATGAGAAGTACCAGTTTGAGTATCAGAATATTTATGATAATGTAACGCTATTGGATGATGAGACCGTACGTGAGTTGAACCAGGTGATCCTGGAGTTCGGTCATGAGGTGTTTAAAAAAAAAAGAGGCGGCAGCATTGTGCTTAAAGACCGATAGCTTCGTTGTAGAGAGCAATGTACACTTCCCAACAGATTACAATCTGATGTGGGATAGTGGCCGCAAAGGACTTGATATCATCGGCAAATTCATGGCAAAGTATCCGGGCGAGGTTAAAGGATGGAGAAAGATACACGACTGGTATCGCCGGATGAAAAACGCAATGAGAGCTGTAGGAAAAGCAAGCTCATCGGGAGGCAGGAACAAGGAAGATCGGATCGGGCATGAAGAAAAGGTCTTCTCCATTTTTGAGGAATATACCGAATGGGTTACCAAAGGGAAACTGCATCCCAATGTGGAACTGGGGAAAAAGCTGTCTATTACTACAGACCAGTATCATCTGATTGTTGATTACCGTATCATGGAGAACCATTCCGACTCTGAGGTGGTAAAGCCGATTGTAGAAGATATGACAGAGAAATATAATCTCAGAAGTTGGAGCTTTGACAAAGGCTACTGGCACAAAGACAACAAGGCACTGCTGGAAGAGCATGTCGAAAGGGTTGTGATGCCCAAGAAGGGCAAGCCCAATAAGCAGGAAAAGGAGGAGGAGGGCCATCGACAGTTCAAGCTTTTGAGAAATAAGCACAGTGCCGTGGAATCTAACATCAATGAACTTGAAAACAGGGGATTGGACCGGTGTCCAGATCGGGGATATATGCACTTCAAACGGTATGTTGGCCTGGCAATCTCAGCCTATAACCTGAGAAGAATTGGACAGAAGTTGATTGAGATCCAGCGAAAAAGGGAACTGGCCGAACGAGAGTTAAGGGCGGCAGCCTAAAAGCTGTACCGAAATATATGATCAGATCGTCCCATAGATGGGAATGGTATGTCCTTGAAGGCGAAATTATGATCATAATTGTGAAATCCGCGGTGACGGAAACCGGAAACTGAGGAAAAAAGGTTCGCTCTGGGTCTTCAGAAGCATAGAGGACAAGAGCCGCCTAAACAGAAATTGAAAAAACAGGTGTTTTCTTAGAGGCACTATTTATGGAGAAAAAAATAATAATTGTATCTTTCGAGCCATTGAAATGAATATCCTGAAGCAGTTTAAAATACAATCATACAATATTTTAACTATGAAAAACATCCTTTTTCTCCTCCCCCTGGCCCTGCTGTTTGCCTGCAGGCCCGGATTTGAAGAGGAGATTACCATTGCGGAAATTGAAGGCCATTTCACCTATCTGGCTTCCGATGAATTAAAAGGACGCTACCCCGGAACCGCTGAGGACCAGCAGCTCGCTGAATACCTCTCTGCCGAATTTAAAAAAGCAGGACTGCAACTCTATGAAAAAACAGGGCTGCAGCATTTTGATATTGTCAGCGAAATTGAAGCGGGACCGGAAAACCTTTTTCAATGGGACGATGTGGAACTATCGCTGGGAACAGACTACTCCCTCTTCCCCTTTAGCCATGCCGGAACGGTCCGTGGCGAAGTGGTCTTCGCGGGTTATGGCTTCCAGGTCGATAAGGAGGAGCTGAAGTGGGACGATTATGCCTCTCTGGATGTGAAAGGCAAGTGGGTGATGATCCTCCGGGGTGTACCCGGATCGCAGGAGGCCACATCGCCCTATATGAATTACAGCGAGGACCGGGGAAAGGCCCTCCTGGCCTCTGATCTGGGTGCCTCGGGTGTTATTTTCCTTTCGGGAAGTTCCCTGGATCCGGATGATCAGCTGGTTGAGCTAAAAGGAAAACAGCACCCTCTGGCTATTCCCGTGGTACATATGAGCCGGGAGGCTGCCGACCGGCTTCTTAGTTCGGCCGGACAGGACAGTCTGTCCCGGATCGATGACCGTTTAAGCTCATCCCGGCAGGCCTCCTCCTTTCATACGGGGGTGGAGGTGAATATCAGCGTGGACCTTCAACCCAAAAAGATGGAAACATCGAATGTGATCGCCACCCTTGAAGGATCGCATGCTGATCTGAAAGATGAGTATGTGCTTATCGGCGCCCACCACGACCACCTGGGCCTGGGCGGTCCGGAGAGTTCCTCCCGGGCACCTGATACCCTGGCGGTACATTATGGAGCGGACGATAATGCTTCGGGAGTGGCCGGTGTGCTGGAAGCCTCAGAATGGTTAAGCGCCCATACCCCTGCAAGGAGTGTACTGTTCGCTACTTTTGGAGCGGAGGAGATGGGTCTGATCGGATCCAAATACCTGGCAGAAAACCCGCCTGTTGATATGGAAAAGATCCAGGTGATGATCAACCTGGATATGATCGGGAGACTCAATGAAGATCGCCAGTTGCAGGTTGGAGGTGTGGGAACATCACCGGGTTTTAAAATCCTCCTGGAATCGATCAACAGCAACTACGGCTTCAATCTGAAATTCGCCAACGAAGGCTTCGGTCCCTCCGATCATGCCGCCTTTTATGCCAAAGATGTACCGGTATTGTTTATCTCCACCGGCGCCCATTCTGATTATCATACTCCGGACGATCAGCCCGCCGCAATCAACCTGGAGGGAACCCGGGAGGTAATCTCCTTTGTTTCCGAGATAGCAGCCGCCCTGGCAAACCAGCATGAACGTGTTGCCTTTACCGAAGCAGGTCCCAAGGTAAGAGGTTCATCAAAGGGAAGGCGGGGCGGAATCACTCTGGGACTTATGCCTGATATGACCTATGATGGCAGTGAGGGGATGCCCGTGATGTTTGTGACCGAAGGAAGACCCGCTGCGGTGGGTGGTATCCAGAAAGGGGATGTCATCGTAGCCATTGAAGGAAAGAGCGTTGGAAATGTTTACGACTACATGGCCCGGCTCGACGGCTTGAAGGAGGGAATGTCCATCGTGGTCCAGGTAAAACGGGACGGTGATCTCATCGACCTGCTAATCCGAATTTAAAAAGAAACAAACAGCCATATGAAACTGAAAAAGGTATTGTTCTGGGTCCTGGCCGTAGTCATTTCGCTGGCCGCCATGTTTTACCAGCGTATGACCGGTCCCACTTATCCGAAAATATATGAAATAAATTATCAGAATGAAGCGTATCGCTTCGATCTTCCCCGTTCCAGCAACGGAAGGCCCGGCGATTACCCGGTGGAGATCGAGCTTCCTGAAATCTTTTCCGCCAGGCTGATCTGGCGGCTCTTCCCCACAGATAATCCCTGGGATACGCTGGTTATGGAAAGGCAGGGAGATATTCTGAGGACCACCCTCCCCCACCAGCCTCCGGCAGGCAAGATTGAATACCACCTGGAGCTGATGGCCGAAGGCACGCTCATTGACCTTCACGAAGAGGAGAATGTGGTCATCCGCTTCCGGGGCGATGTACCTGCCTGGGCGCTGCTTCCCCATGTACTGATGATGGTCCTGACGGTGATCTGGTCCATGGCTACCATCATTTTTGCCCTGGCTGGTATTCCCTCGTACAAGAAACATATGGGAGTCACCATCATCTTCCTGCTGATCGGCGGATTCATTCTGGGCCCCATTGTTCAGAAGTATTCCTTCGGACAGTTCTGGACCGGATGGCCGCTGGGTGAAGATATGACCGATAATAAGGTACTGTTCGCACTGATTGCCTACCTGGTTGCCTGGTTCCTCAGGAAGAAGTCCTACGGGAAGTGGCTGGCCATTGGCGCCGCCCTGGTGATGATGGCGGTCTACCTGATCCCCCACAGCCTGAACGGATCCGAACTGGATGTGGAGACGGGCGAAGTGATAACCGGATCTTTGCTGATTCTGGCCGGGAGGATGGGAATAAAACGAATTAATTAAACACTAGTTCCACTCTGAACATGCAAAAATACCAGTGTAAAGTTTGCGGTTATGTATACGACCCGGAAGAGGGCGATCCCGACAGCGGCATAGCTCCAGGCACCTCATTTGAAGATGTTCCGGAGGATTGGCACTGCCCTGTATGCGGGGTTTACAAAAACGACTTCGAAGCCGTAGAATAAATCCCGATTGTTAGGCCTTTGGAGCCTGTTTTAACATCTCCAGGAGAAAGAGCCAGAATTTGTCCACGGTATCGGTTTTGATCCGCTCATCGGGTGTATGGGCCCCCTTGATCGTGGGGCCGAAGGAAATCATATCCAGATCGGGATACTTCTGCAGGAACAGTCCGCACTCCAGTCCGGCATGGATCGCTTTGATATCAGGTTCCTGCCTGAACAGCCCTTTGTAGACCTTTTCGGATATCTTCAGAACCTCCGAAGAAGTATCGGGCTTCCAACCGGGATATCCTCCGGAATGCCTGACAGAGGCTCCCAGAAGTGTGAACAGGGATCCCATCCGATCTGAAATATCCTGCTTGGCCGACTCCACACTGCTGCGCTGACTGGTCACAATCTCCAGGACATCCTCGCTGGTATGTCTTACAGAGGCCAGGTTGGTCGAGGTTTCCACCAGTCCGGGAATGGCCTGGCTCATGGCAATGACCCCGTGCGGACAGGCATAAAGGGCATTAAAAAGTCGTCGCTGGAATTTCTTTCGCATCACCAGCTCCGGTGTCGGGACCGGTTCCATGATCATGGAAAAGTCAGGTTCCACCAGCGCCATCTCTTCCTGAAGGATCTGAACAAAAGAATCAAAATAAACCCGGATCAGTTCCTGGCTGCTTGCAGGGGCCACAATGACGGCTTCCGCTTCCCTGGGGATGGCATTTCTGGCCTTTCCACCCTCCAGGGATGCCAGCCTGATACTAAAGCGCTGATCTGCATTCCAGAGGAAACGGTTGAGTATCTTGACAGAGTTACCGAAACCGCGATGAATCTCATCGCCCGAATGTCCGCCCTGCAGTCCGCCTACAATCACCTTCAGGGCAATCCAGTTTCTTTTGAGTCTGCTCCTCTTGTAGTTAAAGCTAGCCACCGTATCGATGCCTCCAGCACAACCAATGAAGATCTCCCCTTCATCCTCTGAATCCAGGTTCAGCAACACCGAGCCCTGCAAAAACGCCGGCTGCAAACCCAGGGCACCTGTCATCCCACTCTCTTCATCTACCGTGAAGAGGCACTCCAGAGGGCCATGTTCGATGGTTTCCGAAGCCAGGATGGCCATGGAAGCAGCAATCCCGATTCCGTCATCGGCACCCAGGGTCGTTCCCCGGGCCCTGACCCATCCATCTTCCAGGTAGGCCTCGATGGGATCCTTATCAAAATCGTGACGGACCCCCGCATTTTTCTCTCCAACCATATCGGCATGCGACTGCAGGATTACTCCTTTCCTGCGCTCCATGCCGGCAGTAGCAGACTTGGAAATCAACAGGTTACCTACCTGATCCTGTTTATAGTCCAGATGGTGTTTTTTCGCAAATCCAATCAGGTGAGCGATAATTTTATCTTCTTTTTTCGAGATCCTTGGAATCTCCAGTATCTCATGGAAATAAGCCCATACCTCTGCCGGTTTAAGCTCTGTTATTTTTTGCATGTAAGAGTTGAAAAGTTGGCTTTATGTTTTGCAATATCTTTTATCTCAAATATGATCTTCGGGCATAAAAGAGATGGATTAAAATTCTATTTTCGCAAAGATAATATTTCTACTACCTCACTCTATACTGTTTATAAACATGCAGAAACGAACCATTGTAGTGCTTCCCGGGGACGGTATCGGGAGAGTTGTCCTAGAAGAAACCATCAGGGTACTGGAAAAAGCCGGATTTAACGCCGGATATGTGGAAGGAGATATTGGCTGGGAATTCTGGAAATCAGAAGGAAATCCCCTGCCCGACCGTACTGTTTCCTTACTGGAAGAACATAAGATCGGCCTTTTCGGGGCGATCACCAGCAAACCCAAAGATGCTGCTGCCGCAGAACTGGATCCGGCCCTCGCCGGTAAAGGATTGATCTATTCCAGTCCCATCGTTGGCCTCAGGCAACATTTCAACCTGGATATCTGTATCAGACCCTGCCACACCTATAAAGGAAATCCACTTAACTTCATTCGCAGGGGAGCCGGAGACAGTATCGAGGAACCAGAGGTGGATGTGGTGATCTTCCGCCAGAATACCGAAGGGCTCTACGGGGGAGTGGAATGGAGCAATCCTCCCGATATCGTATACCAGGGACTGCGTTCCCATCCCAAATTTGTGAAGAACTTCGGGGATGTTCCCGTGGAGGAGCTCTCCATCTCCACCCGGATCTTTACCAAAAAGGCCACCGGCCGGATCCTTCGGGCTGCGTTTGAATATGCCAGGAAGTTTGGCTATAAGAGTGTGACCGTCTGCGAGAAGCCCAATGTGATCCGTGAGACCTCTGGAATGATGTATAAAATGGCCCAGGAAATACAGGCCACCGGGTTCAAAGAGATTGAACTCTGGAACACCAACATCGATGCCCAGATGATGTGGCTGACCAAAAATCCGGAAAACTACGGGGTCATTGTAGCCGGAAATATGTTTGGTGATATTGTCTCGGACGGATTTGCGGGACTGATCGGGGGACTTGGTTTTGCCTGCAGCGCCAATCTGGGCGAGGAGGTCTCCGTCTTTGAACCCACCCACGGCTCGGCCCCCAAGTATGCCGGTTACCCTGTGAGTATTGTGAATCCCATAGCCATGATGGAGTCGGCCTGCATGATGCTGGATCATATCTCTGAAGCAGAAATGGCCCTTCAGATCCGGAAGGCCATCGCCGGCGTGATCCTGGAAGGAAAGGTGCGTACCTATGATATGAAAAAAATGGCCGGACGGCCCGATGTCATTGAAAAAGGCGCTGCCTCCACCAGGCAGATGGCTGATGCCATCATTGCAAAGCTGTAATAACCCTGTAAGCAAAATAACACCTATGGCAAGCATAAATCCGGAGGTCCTGAAACTATGGCCCGAGCTGGACTGGATTAAAAACCAGGAGCTGCGTGAAAAAACAGCAATGGTATGGGAGAACGCGCTGGAAAAGAGTGTGCTCACCCCTGCCGATCTGAACAGGATCCCCTTTACCCTCTTATGCGGACCCGGTCTGAAAGTCACCTTTATGGAGCACAAAAGAGCCGTGGTTCATATTGCCCGGGACAGCGGAAACAAGATGAATGAATTTTTTGGCGATGAACTGCCGGTGGATATGGATGTGCTGATCGCAGGAGCGATTCTGGCCGATGTGGGCAAGCTGCTGGAATATGTGCTGGACGAGAACGGGAAAGCAGTGCAGGGTTCCTATGGAAAATACCTCCGCCACCCCTTCTCCGGGGTCTCCCTGGCCGAAAGTTGCGGAGTTCCCCCGGAGGTTTGCCATATTATTGCAGCCCATGCAGGGGAAGGAAACATGGTCCGGCGGAGCACCGAAGCCTTTATCGTGCACCATGCCGATTTTATGACCTTTCTGCCCTTTAAGCAGCGGGCTTCCTGAAGTGAAAACCTGCTTAGGGAAATGACCTGGTTTTGTTTTATGAAACTCCTGTTTTGAATTGCTGTTTGATGGAAAGCCCTTTTATAATCAGAGCTCATTCAGTATAATTTTCCGTTTCTTACCCGCTTCAAACTCCCGTTTCAGATCCAGACGGGTGATTTTGCTGTTATCCAGCTGGTATACCAGGACAAACTCCAGATCAGATACATTGATAAAGCTCGAATAGAGGGTCCCGCCCGTCCGTCCGTCTTCATCCTTCCGGGGTAACTGGACCGCTCCGGCCATGGTCCTGCCAAGAACCTTTAAATTCATGGTCTGCCTGGACTCTTCCACCAAATTCAGCTGGCTCTGAATATATTGATAACGCGGACAGGGATGGTTCCCCCGGCTGGGATCAGAAAGAAGAAAGTTGGTCATCACCAGGCGGTTGTTATACATTGGCACGACCTTTCGTTCCCCGTCCAGCCACTCCACCAACACCGAATTTCCGTTGCCGTCCCCGATCATCATATGGGCAGAGTTCAGGAATATCTCCTTCTGCTCCAATAAGGCCAGGGCCTCATCCACCGTCCGGCAGGAGGCCAGCAGTTCATCCCCAAGGTTCCCCTTTGGTCCGCTCCTTCCCTCCGGCATATCCTGTTCCGGGGTCACCGCTCCATCGAAGAACAGTCCCGCTTCATTAATTCCCCCCTGGGCAAAATGATCCCAGCCATACCAGAGACGGGCCAGCTTCTTACCTGAACCCGGAACAATCTGAATATAAGCCTTTACATCATACCAGTAATCCTCATTACTGGCTGCATAAATCTTCCCGGATTGGGGATCCATATAGTAAAGAACCGAGCAGGCCCTGGTTTCCCGGCCGACTATAAGTCCGCACAGGATCAGAAATATGATTGCCAATTTTCGCATCTCCGGATGTCTAATCCTTAAATATGGCTACGATCCGTTCTCCCTCCGAATTCCCATAGGCCCGGAACATCCCACTGGTATTGGTCACCATGGCAGGACGGCCGTACTTGTCCAGGCAGATCACGCCACCTTCTCCTCCAACTTCCACCAGGGTTTTTTCCACTAATTCCCTGGCAGCCTGCTCCACAGGGTATTCTTTGTATTCCATCAGCACCGAGATCTGGTGGGCCACGGTCCACCGGATAAAATACTCCCCGTGACCGGTGGCTGAAACGCCGCAGGTGGCATTATTGGCATAGGTACCGGCCCCGATAATAGGAGAATCCCCGATACGCCCGTATTTCTTATTGGTCATTCCACCCGTGGAAGTCCCCGCACAAAGGTTCCCGGACTGATCCAGCGCCACACATCCCACCGTTCCATGCTTATCTTTAGCGACCGCTTTTTGAAAGGACTCATAACGGTCCTTGGTGAAAAAATAGGCAGGATCCACGAGCTCCAGTCCCGCCTGTTCTGCAAAAACCGATGCCCCGTGCCCGGCCATCATCACATGCTCCGATTGCTCCATCACCGCCCTGGCGGCCGAAATGGGGTGTTTGATATCCGTTACACCTGCCACGGCACCTGCATTGAGGTCCTGTCCGGTCATAATGGATGCATCCAGCTCATTTTTCCCTTCGCTGGTAAAAACCGCTCCTTTCCCGGCATTGAACAGCGGATTATCCTCCATGTACCGGATCACGGTCTCCACCGCATCCAGGCTGGAACCCCCTCTTTCCAGCACATCCAGTCCCCGTTGCAGGGCGCTGTCCAGTGCAAGTTCGTATGTTTCCTGGTAAGGCTCAGGCATATTCTGAAAATTCATTTTTCCCGCCCCGCCATGCAGCACCAGGGCATATTCGTAAGGTTCCGGATCAGGTGTTTTTTCAACGGACTGCTCCGTGGGACCTTTGCAGGAGCTGATCAGAACCGATATATAAAGCAAAATGGATAAAATCGTTCGGTGTTTCATATCTGGAGCTTATTAGAGATTGCAGAACAGAACCTAAAATATGAAATTTTCTGATCAAGCCTCTCGATAACTTCTCTTTTTCAAGGAAATATTGGCTTATAAGTCCATAAGAGGTGCCAGGGGTGAATTGATTCTCCTCGCAGCAAGCTGCGAGGAATCATCGATTAATTGTTTATTTTAAATGTGCTCGCTTACCCCGGGTTTTTGATTTGATTTATTCTCTGCAGAAGAAATCTTAATTTATAAATTAAACATCCCAGAATGATTAAAATTCCGGGATGTTTAATGACTTCCAGGATATTATCCTGTATCTATTCAAAAGTGGAGTTTCCGTATTTGGTGATTACGCGGATGCTGGATTTGGGGCTGGAGCCCACATTGCCCCAGATCCTTACATAATTGTTCTCCTTGGTTTTGCTCATCCGCTCGCTGGTGTCAATATGGACACTCCCGTATTTGGCTTCCCCTTCAAATTTAAAAGCAGCGCCCGATTCCAGTCCCACTGTGAGATTGCCGTAGACAAGTTCTGCATCCACCTTATCAAATCCCTTGGTCAGCGTTCCGATCTAGGCCCCCGTATAGGCCGAATGCAGGCTGAAAGTCTTGTTCAGCCTTTCAATCTTCACACCCGAATACTTCAGTTCCGCCACGAAGCTGTCCGTTTCCTCAAAGGTATATTTATCGTACATTCCTTCGGTAACGATCCCTCCGGCTTTTTCACCGAGCAGCTTGGAATATTTACTGTCCACAAAAAGCATGTTTGAGACATTAATCTCCATATCGCTGTAGGCAATGTCCAGTCCGAGCCAGCCGGCTTCGTCCACGGTCCCGTGTGAATAAACCAGAGAAAGCGCATTATAGGGCTTCTCATTGCCTCTGGAAAAACTACCTGCCTTCAGGTTTCCGTATTTCATGTCGACCTGCACCAGTCCGCTGGCCTCCTGGATAAACAGATCGCCATAGGAGCTTTCCATATCCAGGTTCATCCAGGCAGGAGCTTTGATGGTAATTTCGATGGAAGTCTTCACATTCCTCGACCAGCCGTTTTCCATCTCGGTTTCCAGGTATATGTTGTTCCCCGATTTGCTGATCTTTACTTCCACTTTACTTAAGGCCTCCTCTGCCCTGCTCCTGGAAGAGGCATCCACCTCCACCACCGCAAGGATATCCACCACATTCTGATCCCAGGTAATCAACTCCACATCCGAATACTTGGTGTCGCTGTTCAGGGTGACCCCCTTACTCACATCATAGCGTTCGGAGTACTCTTTCCTGGCTTCCTGGGCAGAAAGAGAAAAGCTTACTGTAACAATCAGGAGCAGTGACAGGAGCAAACTTTTCGATTTAAATACTCTCTTTTTCATGGTTTTCAGATATGATTGTTTTCACTTGATTCAATTGGGCAATGATCTGGTCCAGCACTTCCAGTTTAAGCTGGTAATGACGGATCAGGGCACTAAGCACCCGATCATCGTTGGGATTGGCTTTCAGGTCTTTCATTAATTGCTGATGGTAATTCTCCAGGTCCTTCAATTCTTTAAGCAGAAGCGCCTTCTCTTCCGCATCACCAAAATCAATTCCGCTGATCTCTTCATAACGGGCATCGACCTCTGAGGCATAATAGACATCAGCTTCCATCACGGCTGCCGGAATCTCCTGCTGAGCTACCTTGCTGCCTCTATTGTCCTTTTTAACCAGCACAATGGCAGAGGTAAGTATAAGGGCCACCGATGCTGCCACCTGGATGGCATGCCTGAAACGGATCCTGCGAACCGGACGCCCGACAGGCAATCTCTCGAGCTTCTGACGAAACCGGTCTTCGTGTCCCTTACGGGGACGGTCGGAATCGAGCAGCAGCCTTTGCTCTTTGATCTGTTTTTCTATATCACTCATGGTCATTATTATTATCCTCTAACAGTTCGATCAGTCTCTTTTTCGCCCTGTGGTACTGGGTCCTCGATGTGGCATTGGAGATATTCAGTATGCTTGAAACCTCTTCGTGGTCGTATCCTTCCAGAAGGATCAGCGATAGTACGATCCGGTACCCTTCCGGCAGCCTGTAGATCGCTTTTCTAATCTCCTCTGCCTTATATTCCACCTCTCGATTATCCTCCGGCTCATCTGCCATCTCTCCAATTTCACCGGCATCTTCCAGGGAAAGGTTCTCTTTCTTCAATCGTAAAAAATCAAGGGCCTTGTTAATCACAATGCGCTTCAGCCAGGCCCCGAAACTTACCTCTCCCCGGTAGCTGTCCAGTTTTAAAAATGCCTTTAAGAACGCTTCCTGCATGACGTCTTCTGCATCATCGGAATCCCCTACTATTCGCAGGGTCGTGTTGTACATGGCCATATGATAGAGCCTGTACAATTCGAATTAAGCTTTCTGGTCCCCTTTTTTACACGCTTTTATCAGATCCTGGTGTCTGGGTATAAAGGATCCAGATTTCTCATTTTCTGCCACAATGACGAGGGATTAGTTGAAATGTTGCACCTAAGATATAAAAAAGCACTTATTTGCTGACCTGCCGCACCACATCGATCACGGTGCCATCGACCCACTTGATGGCTGCCACCACATTTTCCTCCAGGGCAGGAGCAGCGGGCAGGCCGCAGATCCGGTCGGCCCCGGCCTTCAGCTCCTCGATGCTTTTGATGGGTAAGCCGCTGTTTCTGGTTGCATCTATCAGATCTCTGCGCAGCGGATTGATGGCGATGCCCCGTTCGGTAACAATCACATCAATCAGTTCACCGGGTCCGCACAGGGTGGTCACCCGGTCGCGGATAACCGGAACGCGGTCCCGGAAAAGCGGGATGGGCAGGATTACGGTTTTGGAGAAGAGACAGTTCTGCCATCCCCCGATCCCGTGCAGCAGGTAGCCGTCGGAATGGCTTACCACATTGGCATTAAACTCCAGGTCGACCTCGGTGGCTCCCAGGATCACCACATCCACCAGCTGGGCAAAGTTTCCTTTACCATGGTAATTGTAGGAGGTAAAGGGGCTGGTCCATACATGACCCGGGTTTTCGGCCATGGAGCGAACCCCGTCCAGGTCAAAGGTTTGTCCGTCGAGAATAAAATCCACCAGGCCCTCCTCCAGCATGGAAACCAGGTATTTATTGCTTCCTCCACGTGCAAAGCGGGCCTTGATCCCCTCCTTTTTCATGATTTCCCGGAAATACTCCCCGACGGCCAGGGAGGTGCCGCCTGCCCCCGACTGGAAGCTGAATCCCTCCCGGACAATCCCCGCTGCCTGGCAGAATTTTGCCGTTAGTTCGGCCAAAAGCAGGCGGTCGGGCGATCTGGTGATTTCCGTGGTTCCGGAGATAATCTGAGAGGGATCGCCCAGCTTCTCCACATGAACCACATAATCCACATAATTGCCCTGGATCTGCCAGGGGATGCAGGGGAAGGGCACCGGGTTATCGGTGGCAATAATCACCTTTTCGGCATACTGTGAATCGGCCAGGGCAAAGCCCAGTAATCCGCAGGCAGAATCGCCCGAGAGGCCATGGGCATTTCCAAACTCATCGGCAGCCGGAGCCCCGATCACCGTTATATCCACCTTCACCTCTCCATCCTGTATGGCCTGGTACCTCCCGCCGTGGGAACGCAGCACCCCGCATCCTTCCATGCCCCCTTCGGAGACAAAGCGGCCCAGGGGTCCGTTCATGCTCCCTTCGATGCGCTGAATGGTACCGTCCTGCAGGTACCGGATCAGGTGTTCGTGGCAGGGAAAGGAGGCCGAGGGAAACCAGCGGAGCCCCTTCACTCCCATCTCTTTGGCTATATCAAAGACCTGGTTGACCAGAAAGTCCCCGTTGC
Organism: Bacteroidales bacterium; assembly: GCA_029210725.1. Lineage (NCBI taxonomy): Bacteria > Pseudomonadati > Bacteroidota > Bacteroidia > Bacteroidales > Bacteroidales bacterium. The sequence continues at coordinate 118,281 of JARGFM010000004.1, forward strand.
GGAAATGGTGGTGGGTGGAGATAGTCATCCCGTCGCTGAGACCCGCCTTTTCCAGGGCCGTGCGCAAATTCTTTACGACCTTATTTCCATCGGCCGGATAATCGCTGCAACTGGAGATGGAAGGAGCATGTTTCTTTCCTTTCGCTTTATACTTTCCAACTCCCTTAAAAGGGATGGCTGCTTCCCCGTTGATCTCAGACAGCACCTGGCGCCCTGCGGCATTGCTAATCATTTTCATACAAATAGAATTAGGATTTTAGTTTCCCGGCAAGTTCCAGGATCTTAAGCGCCCTCTTTACCACGGGGGGATCAATCATTTTACTTCCCAGGGCCACAACCCCCGATCCCTGCGCTTCGGCCTCCCTGAAAGCTTCCACAATCCGGCCGGCTTTTTCAATTTCTTCCTCCGTGGGGGTAAAGGCCTCCCTGATCACCGGAACCTGCCGGGGATGGATGCAGCCCATGCCTTCAAAACCCAGGGACCTGGAAGTCTCCACATTCTTCCGGAGTCCGTCCATATCGGCCACATCCGAATAAACCGAATCGATGGGCTGTATGCCGGCTGCCTTGCAGGCATTGACCAGCCTGGTACGGGCATAGAACGACTCCTCGCCCGATTCGCTGCGCTTCACGCCCAGATCGGCTGTATAGTCCTCCAGTCCGATGGCCATGGCTACCACGGAATCCGAGGCTGTGGCAATCTCAAAGGCATTCTCCACTCCCAGAGCACTTTCGATGATGGGCATCAGGTAGATCTCCCTTTCCTGCCTGTGTGCCTTCAGGATATTCTGAATCCGTTCTGCCACCTTCTCCACCTGGGAAGAATGCTCACATTTGGGAAGCAGGACCAGATGCAAATAATGGGGGACCACTGCATTCAGATCCTTCAGTCCTGCCGGCAGCTGATTGATCCGTACCATGCGTTCGGCCCCGTAAAAATCGACCTGGCACAGGGCATTACGGACCAGCAAACGGGCTTCCGCCTTCCGGTCGGGGGCCACCGAATCCTCCAGGTCCAGAATAATGCCATCGGGTTGATGAATCCCCGCATTCAGCATCATGCCGGGGGTATTGCCGGGAAGGTAGAGGCGGGAGAACCGGAAACGTTCCCGCGAACTTTCATACCTGTTTTGCTCAATCACCGGGGGGGTCCAGTTGAGATCTGTCTCCCTGAGCTGTTTCACGGCCGCCTCGATCCTGGCCCCGATTACAAAAGGAAGTGCCCCCGTATCATCGATCTCCAGCCGCGCATGGCTGATACCAAGCGATTCAAGCACTTCCTCGGCCTGTTGCCTGATCTGTTCGCCAAACATCCGTTCCACCTTGCTGTTTAATTTGATCTTTATGCCCCCCTTCTCCGGGAGCTGCAGTTTTACCTGGCAGTCGGACCGGATCCGGTCCCCGTGGTTTCCTGTAAGTGCGCTTTGTTTCATGCTCTGTCCGTTCATATCATCGTTACCATAAGAAGCTCAATAAAATACCGGCAGCCACTGCAGAACCGATCACACCGGCCACATTGGGTGCCATGGCATGCATCAGCAGGTGATTGGTGGGATCCTCTTTCAGTCCCATATTCTGCACCACCCGGGCGCTGTCGGGCACTGCCGACACTCCGGCCGCCCCGATCAGGGGATTCAGCTTGTTATCTGCTTTTGAAAACAGATTCATCACTTTGGCAAATATAATCCCCCCGGCAGTAGCTGCCATAAAGGAAAGGGCTCCCAGTCCGAAAATAACCAGGGAATCGGTGGTAAGGAAGCGGTCCGCCTGGGTGGAGGCCCCGACAGTAAGTCCCAGCATGATGGTCACTATATCGATCAGGCTGTTACGGGCCGTATCAGCCAGCCGCTTGGTTACGCCCGACTCCTTCAGCAGATTGCCAAAGAAAAGCATCCCCAGCAAAGGAAGCGAGTTGGGAGAGATAAAGGTGGTCACCAGCAGGCCGATCAAAGGAAAAAGAATCTTTTCCAGCCTGGAAACGGCCCGGGGCGGTTTCATGCGGATCAGGCGCTCTTCCCGGGTAGTGAGCAGGCGCATGATGGGCGGCTGGATAACCGGTACCAGGGCCATGTAGGAGTAGGCCGCGATGGCAATGGGCCCAATCAGGTTCTTTACAATAATGGGATCGCCATTGGCTGCCTGGCCAATCACATTTACCCCGTTGGCAAGCCTGGATGAAAGAAAAATAGCTGTGGGCCCGTCAGCTCCTCCAATAATCCCAATGGCACCGGCCTCCTGTGGATAGAAGCCCAGGGCCAGGGCTCCCAGGAAGGTCAGGAAGATCCCCACCTGGGCTGCGGCTCCCAGCAACATCAGTTTGGGTTTGCTGATCAGGGAGGAGAAATCGGTCATTGCTCCGATTCCCAAGAAGATAAGAGGTGGATAAACCCCTTTCAAAACCCCGAAATAGAGATAATTCAGTACACTCCCCTCCTGGTAGATGCCGATCTGCATATTCATTCCCTCCTCCTGAAAGAAGGGGATGTTCCCGAAAATGATCCCGATGCCGATGGGGATCAGCAGCAATGGTTCGTAGTCATAGCGAATGGCCAGGAAAATAAAGAACAGTCCCACCGCAATCATGATCAGGTGACCCGCTGTGGCATTACGAAAACCGGAGAACCTGATAAATTTCCGGATCCCCTTCCCGGCCAGCTCGAGAACACTCTCCTGCTCCTCCTCCCCGGACAACTCCGCCGTTCCAGGCTGATCCTGCAGGACCTCCGCTCCGGCAATGACTTTTTCCGTTTCTGCCGGATGGTCCGCCATGGAACCCGAGGCCTGCCCGGGGAAGGCCACCCATCGCGCCAGTACTATAATCAGGAAAACAGCTGTAAGTGTAAGGGCTCTTTTCATATCAGACGATCTCCATGATGATATCCCCCTGCAGCACTGAATCGCCCGGCTGCACCCGGATGTTCTCAACCACACCTGCCCTGTCGGCCAGAACCTGATTCTCCATCTTCATGGCTTCCATAATCAGTAATATCTGACCCTTCTTCACGATATCTCCCTTTCCGACTTCCAGCTTGCTGATGGAACCGGGCAGCGGGGCCAGGACGGGATACGACGATCCCCCCTCGCGCTTTTCTATCTGCGGTTTTGCTTCCTGCCTGATGGCCGAACGGACCAGGGTCGGGGTTTTGGAAGCCTTGATGGCCCGGTGCAGCTCCACCTGGTAGGGAGTCCCGTTGACCTCCAGCCGTGCCAGGTTATCTTCGATACCATGCATGTCCACGTTGTAGTCGTTTCCGTTTATGGTAAATTTGAACTTCTTCATCTTCGATCCGTTTAGATGCGGTTAAACTGATTTCTTACCGCATAAATTTTTGAACTCCAGGGGGAGTAAACCCTGGAAATCTGTTTAATGGTCAGCACCCCGCTCTCCTTATCATGTATCTCATCCAGGTAGAGGTAGAGCGCCACGGAGATCGCTGCGGTGGCTTCCCCGGAAATGGACTCTCCCTCAATAATCACAGGGGCTTTCCCCTGGCGCCCCCCTCTCCTGATCTTCCCCATGGAGATCAGTCTGGGAACCATGGAGAAAAGCCAGAACAGCAGGACCAGGGCGGAAAATACAATGAGGTAACCCGCAAGGGCAATCACCAGGGATTCCAGATCGATTTTACTCTTTAAAAGGACAAACAGACTTTCCATCAGAGCGGAATATTGGTATGTTTCCTGGGTGGATTTACCTCTTTCTTGGATGCCAGGGTCCGCAGGGCCCTGATGATGCGAAACCGGGTGTTACGGGGCTCAATCACATCATCGATATAGCCGTAGCGGGCAGCTTCATAGGGATTGGCAAATTTCTCCTTGTACTCCTGCTCCTTCTCTTCAATGAAACGCTGGGCTTCTTCACGCTCCTCCATGCTCTTCAGGGCTTTGCCCTCCAGAATTTCGATGGCTCCCTTTGGGCCCATCACGGCAATTTCGGCCGTGGGCCAGGCGTAGTTGATATCGCCCCGGAGTTGTTTGGAACTCATCACATCATGAGCCCCTCCGTACGACTTACGCAAAGTAATGGTGACCTTAGGTACAGTGGCTTCGCCATAAGCGAACATTAACTTGGCCCCGTGAAGGATGATTCCACCATGTTCCTGGGCACTTCCCGGCAGAAAACCGGGGACATCCACCAGGGTCACGATGGGAATATTGAAGCAATCGCAAAAACGTACAAAACGTGCCGCCTTCCGGGACGAATTAATATCCAGTACCCCGGCCATGTGATTGGGCTGATTGGCTACCACCCCCACGGGCATCCCGTTGAATTTGGCAAAGCCCACGATGATATTCATGGCATACTGCCTGTGTATCTCAAAAAACTCGTTGTTATCGACCAGTGAAAAAATCACATCCTTCATGTCGTAAGGCTCATTGGAATGATCGGGAATAACCTCGTTCAGGGCATCGTCGAGCCGGTCGACGGGGTCGTTACACCCGGTAACGGGAGGATCCTCCAGATTATTCTGGGGCATGTAAGAGAGCAGTTTCCGGATCATCAAGAGACCTTCCTCCTCATCTTCTGCCAGCAGATGAGCCACTCCCGAGCGACTGGCATGCATCTGGGCACCGCCCAGCGCTTCGGTGGATATGGTCTCCCCGGTCACGGTTTTGGTCACACGCGGTCCGGTTACAAACATATAGGAGGTCTGATCACTCATCAGAATAAAATCGGTCAGAGCCGGGGAGTAGACCGCTCCCCCTGCACAGGGGCCAAAAATGGCAGAAATCTGCGGAATGACACCGGATGCCAGGATATTGCGTTCAAAAATCTCCGCATAGGCTGCCAGACTCCTGACCCCCTCCTGGATCCGTGCCCCGCCACTGTCGTTGATACCGATGACCGGAGCCCCTACTTTCATGGCCTGGTCCATGATCTTGCATATCTTGGCAGCATGTGTCTCTGAAAGAGACCCCCCGAAAACAGTGAAATCCTGGGCATAGACATAAACCACGCGACCGTCGATGGTTCCATGGCCCGTAATGACCCCGTCGCCCAGGTAATGCTCGTCCTCGAGACCGAAATCGTGGGAACGGTGAGTGACAAACATGTCGTATTCCTCGAAGCTGCCTTCATCCAGAAGGATCTGGATCCTCTCCCGGGCCGTGTGCTTACCCTTGGAATGCTGCACCCCCACCCGTTTATCTCCACCGCCCTTACGGGCCTGCTCACGCCGGTCGATCAGTTTCTGAATCTTATCCCTGCTACTCATGACCGCAGAATTCAGTTAATACGCCCTGGGTTGATCCGGGATGCAAAAAGCCAATCTGAAGGCCTTCGGCACCCAAGCGGGGCTGCACGTCTATTAAGCGGACTCCCTGGGAAGCGGCGTGCAACAATGCTTCGCCCACATGGTCCACCGCAAAGGCCAGGTGGTGGACACCCGGCCCCCTCTTTTCAATGAATTTCCCGATGGGTCCCTCCGGATCCGTGCTTTCCAGCAACTCGATCTTGGTATCGCCCACCCTGAAAAAAGCAGTTCGCACCTTCTGATCGGCCACCTCCTCGATCTGATAGCACTCCAGTCCGAGCACCTTTTCATAATAGGGAATCGCCTCCTCCAGGCTGGTGACGGCAATTCCGATGTGTTCAATATGTGTAGGTTTCATAGTATGTAAAAGTATCCTTTGAAATTACACAAAGCTAGCTCTATCATGCTGTTGAAATCATGATAATTATCAAACATGGAGAGAATTCACCCCTGTTATGGAGCATCTAATCCATGAGGGCATTGTAGATCACCTGCTGCACATCGGTGCGCACGTTCATATCAATCAGCAGATTATTGCCCATATCGGGATGTACACGGTTGGAAAGAAAGATATAAACCAGTTCGTAAGCCGGATCGGCCCATGCCAGGGTCCCTGTAAATCCGGAGTGTCCAAAACTGAGCGGGGAGGCACTGTTGCAGGCAGGCCCTGCATCTTCCTCCCAGAACACGGGTTTATTAAATCCGAAACCCCGGTGGTTCTTCTCCTCACAATTGTAGCAGGAAGTATAGAGTTTCAGGGTGGACTCCCGGATATACCGTCGCTGTCCGTAGAGTCCCCCGTTCATAAACATCTGCATCAGCTTGGCCAGATCGTTGGCAGAGCCAAACAGGCCCGCATTGCCCGATACTCCGCCAAGCATGGCGGCCGCCTGATCATGCACATGTCCCTGCAGTAACTGTTTGCGGTAGAAATTATCATTTTCTGTAGGTACTATTCGCTCCCGGGGAAAGCGGCTCAAAGGTTTGTAGCCCAGGGTCTGAGCCCCCATGGGATTGTAAAAGTTGTGCCAGACATAAGGGTAAAGCATGGTATCGGTGGCAGCTTCGATGATCTGCTGGAACATCAGGAAACCCAGTCCGCTGTACCGGTACTCCCTGGAGAGCAGTTCCGAGTCATAAACCCTTTTATAAATGGTATCCCTCAGGTCGGCCCGCATATAAAACTTTTCGGCTGCCTGGTAAGGATATTCCGGGGAATAGTGATCCTGGTAAACACTGTCGACATACTTCACATGACGGTTAAAATAGGCCCCTTCCCCGATCTTCAGCGGATGGGTCCTGGAAAAGCTGGCTCTGAGCAGGGTCTGTGAAGTATCCAGGGGCTCCAGGGTCTCATAGTAGAAAGGAATATAGGGGATCATGCCACTCTGGTGGGCCAGCACATCGGCCACCAGTAATCCGGCCTTGTTGGAGCTGTCAGGAATGGGCTCGTAGGCTCCCAGTAGAGAATCTTCGTGAAACTTGCCCAGATCATGCAGGCGCATCAGGGCCGCAGTAATGGAAGCCATCTTCGTGATCGAGGCCAGGTCGTAAATATCATCGGCCTGTACGGCCCTCTTCCGCTGGTAGGTATGGTGCCCGTAAGTCCGGTGCCACACCACTTTTCCACGGCGTGCCACCAGCACCTGGCATCCTGGCATGGCCTTTTCCCTGAGGGCCCGGTGGATAATCTCCTCCATCTTTAAAAGGGTATCGGGGTGAAGCCCCACATCCAGCGGGGAAGCATATCCCAGCCTGGAGGCAGGCCCGGTGTCCGCACCTTCCCCTGCGGCCAGATAGCTTCCGGCAGACACCGGCATCCGCCCGGAAAAAGAGGCTCCTCCGAAGATGGCCTGCAGGGCCAGGTCCTGATAAAGCGAATCGTCTTTGTGTGACAGAACCAGGGCATCAAGGTGCTCCAGTCCGGAAAAACGTCCCAAGGCATAGGGTACGCCGGACACATTTACAATCAGTTTGACCGAAGGATCGAGCTGCTCCAGAAAAAGGAGTGTCTGATCGGTGATTCCATAATTCCGGGAAGCCCTGCTGCTGGTGTTCAGCACGTTTACGATCACTGTATTGTACTTATCCAGTTTCTGAATCAATTCCGACTGTTCGGAGAGAATGGCGGAGGAGGACAGGGTAAAATGATCGCCCTCCAGGAATTTATCGGTAGTACGCAGAGGCTCCGCTTTCCCCTCCTTGCTGATAGTTACCGTGGCCAGGAGGGTGCGTTCCAGTTCTTCAACGGGCAGCACTCCGTCCGCGTTCTTTGCCAGAATCAGCGAATGTTCCACCAGTTTTCTGAACAAAGGCTGGTAAGCCGGACTGTTCAGATCATCCAACAGGGAATCTATCCGGATGATTTCACGCCGGTGTGCCCCTGTCCAGTATTTGGCCTGAAGGATCTTCCGGCAACTCCCATTAATCTCCTCTTCAGAAATGCTTCCCTGCCTGACCGCCCTTTTTATGGCTGATATGGCTTTATCCACATCGGCCGGCATTAATAATATATCATTCCCGGCACGTACGGCTTCCACTTCCCTGATGCCCGGTTCAAAATAGCTGCTCAGTCCCTTCATATTAAGGGCATCGGTAATGATCAGTCCCCTGAATCCCATCTCTTCCTTCAACAGTCCCGTTATGGCAGGACGGGACAGCGTAGTGGCCCGGTTCTCCCGGTCATCCAGCTCCGGAACCCGCAGATGGGCCACCATCACCCCGGTAAGTCCCCGGTAGATGGCTTCCCGGAAAGGGAAAAGTTCCAGAGAATCGAGCCGTTCCCGGTCGTAGGGAATAAGCGGAAGTGCCTGATGTGAATCAGTGTCTGTATCGCCGTGACCGGGAAAATGTTTGGCTGCCACCAGAACCCCCTTGTCCTGCAAACCCTCCATCAGTGCCACCACCTTGGCGGTCACGTTCTGGCGCCCCTCGCCAAAGGACCTGCTGCCAATCACCGGATTGGCCGGATTGTTATTGATGTCGGCTACAGGAGCCAGGTTCATATGTACTCCCAGGCGGTTGAACTGGGTCCCCATATCTCGGCCCAGTCTATAGATCAGACTATTATCCGCAATACCACCCAGGATCATGGCAGCCGGATAGGTCATAGTTTCCCGGAGCCGCATGCCCAGACCACTCTCTCCATCCATGGCCACCAGCAGCGGAATATCGGCCGCCATCTGATAAAGATTGGTCAGCCTGGCCTGCTTCAGAGGTTCTCCCTGGAAGAAGAGGATCCCTCCCACCTTCTGCCTGTTTACCTGTTTCAAAACCGCTTTCTCATGGGCGGGCCCCATGTTGGAATAGCCGTAAACCATGATCATCTGGGCAATGCGTTCCTCCAGGCTCATCCCTTCCATCAGCGAATCGGCCCAGGCTCCTCCGGTATCCAGAAAGGGGGGATCGCTGCGGACAGGAGGATCCAGTACCGGCTGCAGTCCCTGTAATTCCGGCCTTAAAAGCGGATATAAGAGCAACAGCAGGGTAAGAATCGTTATTCGCAGGTATCTGTATCTCATCGTTTGTTCGAAGTAAGAAAAAAGCCTATTTTCAAAATTTCATTTTTACCAACCCACAGAATCGGAGGAGTCATGGAATGTAAAAAAGAACGAAACCTCGTTAACTGTAACTGCAGCTATCCCTGCGGCAAAAAGGGAATCTGCTGCGACTGCATCGCAGCCCACAGACGGGCCGGTGAACTGCCTGCCTGCTACTTCCCCGATGACATGGAACGCGGCTATGACCGCTCGGTGGATAACTTCATCCGAATCTACCGGGAGCGGGGCATCAGCTGGAATTAGCTTTTACGCTGAAAGCAGCAATCGGGTTACAATCCCAGCTTTTCTGCAGTTGCCGAAGGCACAGCCTCCTTATGGACCATAAAAAAGATGGTCTTGGCACGCATATAGGCCTCCGAAACGTAGTGGTATCCCTTATAGATGTGATTTCCGCTTCCCCAGGAGTTCTTCACCAGGTAAAACTTATTTCCTGCCTGGTCCCTGGCGATCCCGGTGATATGCATCAGGTGGTCGTCGGTGGTCCGGTAGTTATCGAACATCTCCTGGCGGTTCTCCTGGGTAATGGTCCGCTCCTTTTTGGGTGTGGAGAAGTCATAGAACAACGCCTCCTGCTCACTTTCCGAGAGTTCATCCCACCGGGCCCTTTCCAGTCCGTCCAGATCCTCAATCCCGGTGGAAGGCATCAGGGCCACTCCCTTTTTCCAGTCGTAGCTCCGCTCCCCCACATCGGCATCCCAGCACACGCTGTAGCCATTTTCCAGGGCAAAGTCCAGCAAGCCCATCATCTCGTCCAGGGGTACATTAGCAATGCTGCCCCACATCCAGTTATCGGGGATCTCCAGCAGGAAGTCCTGGTAGAACGGATGGTGGGTGTAGGAGCCAACTGCCACATAATCGCCGGGCTTCAGCTCCGTGGAACTCCCAAAAGAGGCCGGGGTAAATGATTCTCCCTGGTAGTCAAACTCCTCCGGAACCACTCCCAGATAGGCGTCCAGAATCCCCGTATAACCCGCCTTCCATACCGGAGATAGTTCCCGGTTGCGATTCTTGACCACCGCATCCACATAGGCCTTCAGCATCCCGTCCATCTCTACGTGAACGGGCAGCGAATCCCTGGTAGTAACTCCATCATACACCTCATCGGGCACCATGCCGTAATCCATCCAGATCTGGATCACATCCAGGGCGAGTCCTCCGGGTCCGAAATTCCCCTGGCCATGCAGTCGTACATACTTATCGGCCTTCATTTCATAAGCTTTCCTCACAAAAAACATCTCCGAAAGATCATGTGCCCCCTTACCGACGCGAAGAAGCTCCGATTCAATAAAACTGACCGATGCGAAGCTCCAGCAGGTCCCTGAGCGGTGCTGATCCTTCACAGGTGTAGCCGGTACAGAGGTGACCAAGGTGAATTCATACCCTTTGGGTGCTTCCTCTTTCTTCTTTTGCTGTCCGTACAGACCGGAACCTGAAACGGCCACACCGATTAATATCAGTGTCGTGTAAGGTATTAAATTTTTCATTTTGTTTGGTTTGGGTTCAAGCGCTTAAATTAGCAATATTCCTGAAGAATGGGGAAGTTGAACCCCGAAAATATTCGGGGAAGGGCCCGGTATAAATTTGAACCGGGAGATATTACAGGGAGACCCGGTTCAGGAACTCATGCACATGCTCGGCGTAGGACTTGGAGACGGGGAGGCGGATCTCTTCCGGTGAATCCATGTAGATGTAAAGGTTGGTACTGATCAGCTTCACCAGTTTGATATTCTCGAAATTCACCATGTAGGAGCGGTGGCAGCGCTGAATCAGGGTCCCCTCCAGCTCCTTCTCCAGCCGTTTCATGGTATTCCGAAGCATGATTTTTTTCACCTTACCCTTCTCCCTGCTATGCACCGTCACATAGTTGTCGGTCGACTCCACAAAGAGGATATCCTCCGATTTTATGGAAAAACGAAGCTTCTCGGTTTCATCGCGGAAGGTGATCATCTTCTTTTCCCGGAACTCCAGGGAGGTATTATTGGTCAGGTTCTCCAGCTTTTTGCGCTTATCCTTCATGGATAGGTAAAGCCAGGAGAGGGAGTAAGGAATGGCCAGAACCATCAGGGTAATAAAGAGGAGGCTGGTGAAGCGGTCCACCAGTTCCATGCCCGATTTCAGAAGGAGCAGGTCCACCGCCAGGTAGATCAGGGCCATAATCACGATCTCGGCCAGGTGCCAGAGCCCGAAGATCAGGTAGCTCATGCGGATTCTTCCCATCAACAGGAAAAAGACCAGCTTGCTGAGTACGATCCCCAGCATTCCGATAAGGATCATTACGCTGGAATTGAAAAAGAATTCCAGCCGGCTCATGTCAATCCGGGAAGCGGCATCAAAGGGGGCATAGGTATTAATAAACACGAGGGCGAAGATGGAGACAAACATCACCTGGGTAATGAGGATGGACTTATCTTTCAGATAGTCGGGGATTTCCTCGAAAATGATCTTCAAACTACTCATGGATCCTGATAATTTTAAGTTCGGTACGCCTGTTCCGGGCCCTTCCTGCCTCGGTGGCATTATCGTCCACCGGCAACATCTCCCCGTAACCGGCGGCCTCCAGCCTGCTCTGATCAATTCCTTTGCCTGTAAGATACTTCACCACACTCTGCGCCCTTTGCTCCGATAAGATCTGGTTATGTTCCGGTGTTCCGGTGTTGTCTGTATGTCCACTGATCTCCACCCCGATGGCCGGATTCAATGAAAGAAACTCATATACCCGCTTCAGTTCCACCCTCGATTCCGGCTTCAGACCAAAGGATTCGCTTTCATAAAAAATATTGTTCAGCACCACCCTGCTGCCTACCTGCACCGGATCAAGCGGGACATCCCTTCTCAAAGCTTCGGCCCGGCTGTGTATCCCGGTGAAAGTGAAATGCTCCGAATAGAACAGGTACCCGTCTGCCGAAACATTCAGGGCATAGTCCCGGCCGCTGGGCAGAGAGATCAGATAGTCGCCTTCGCCCGGGTAGGATTCCAGCTCCATGACTGCCTCTTCGCTCTCCAGGTCGATTAACTGTATAGCGGCCTTCAGTCCCTTCATATTTCGTGAATTGTATACCCGGCCCTTCATATAGGAAACAGGCACCGGTCTCATCTCCCGGGGCATTTCAAAGGAGTATATGTCTGTGTCGGTCCCCTCTCCCCTGTTGGATGCAAAATAGGCCCTGTTTCCCGCGGCATTCAGGCTCAGTCCGATATCATCAGCCCAGGTATTGATGGGATAGCCCAGGTTTACAGGCCGGCTCCATCCCGGGCTTCCATTGAACCTGGTAAGAAACAGGTCCCCCTGGCCCATACCCGGCCAGCCGGCGGATGAAAAATAGAGGCTCCGCTGATCAGGATGGATAAAAGGCGACTGTTCCAGTCCGGCTGTATTCACCGAATCGCCCAGGTTCACCGGATCGCTCCAGCTCTCCCCCATCCGTTCGGACATCCAGATATCATAAGAGCCCCGTCCTCCCGGACGGTTGGAAGTAAAATAGAGCCTGCGGCCATCGGCCGATATGGCAGGATGCTTCTCGCTGTAACGGCTGTTTACCGGGCTGCCGGCATTTTTTGGGCTGCTCCACCTTCCCTCTTCGAGCGTGGAGTAGTACAGATCGCACATTCCAAGCCCGTTGCGCCGGTTACAGGCGGTGAACCACAGGGTTTTTCCGTCAGCGGTCATGGACTGTGCTCCTTCATTATCGGGAGTGTTAAGGGGTGCCCCGGCATTTTTACGGGATTCCCAGGAATCCTCCTTCCGGGTGGAGTAGAAAAAATCCTCCTGCAGGGAGAGAGAATCTCCGCCCCAATGAATATCTGCCGGCAGCATGACCGTAAAGATCAGCATCTCCTCATCCACGGTCAGGGCGGGCCAGTACTCATTGAATTCCGAATTTACGGCAGGCCCCAGATTCTCTGGCTGAAAAGGTACCGGATTTTTCATGGCTTCCCGGGCAAAAAGGCATTTTTCTCTGATGGAAACAGCTGCATCCCTGTTCTTTAAGCGCTGAGGGGGGAAAGCAAGGTAACTCTCCGCCAGCTCCTCCGCCCCCCGGTAGTCGCCTGTCATCAGCTTCAGTCCCGCCAGAAGCCGGTAAGCCTCCGGATTACCTTCGGGATCAATTTCCAGGGTACGGGCATAATTGGAAATGGCCTCCTCCAATCGCCCCTGATCAAAGTAAAGCTGGGCCAGCATCTGGTAAGCCTCTATAAAATGCACATCCGCTTTTATGGCCTTTAACAGCGACTCCTCCACACAGGCATTATCCAGTAATTCATAGCAGGTTCTGGCCTCCTTAAACCGCTTGATGGCCTTTTTGGAGCTGGAACTGTAATACTGAGCCAGGAGCCCCTGCGCCAGAACCAGCAGTACGAAAAATCCTATGCCTCTTTTAAAGCCCATCTATGGGATGTGCATGTATTTGTGAGACTGTATGGAGATCATCCAGCGGGGATTCTGCTTGGAAAAATCAATAATCAGGGGCAGGATCTCTTCCCTCCGGCTCCATTCGGGCTGCAGGTAAAGCTTGCACTCCTCTCCTACCTTAGCCGCATTCTCCAGCGCCCAGGAAATATCATCCCCGGAAGCGATAATCACCTTCAGTTCGTCCGCCTCGGTGTAGATCGGCTCCAGGGGGGGTGCCTTCTTTTTTGGAGAGAGACAAATCCAGTCCCAGTGACCACTCAGTGCATAGGCCCCGCTGGTCTCCAGGAAGGTTTCGATCCCCCGTTCCTTCAACATTACGGTCAGGATTTCCATGTTAACCATTAAGGGCTCTCCGCCTGTAACAACCACAGCTGCAGCGGGATATTGCATCACATGATCGACAATCTGCTCCACCGGCACCACCGGATGAAGTGCTGGATTCCACGAAAACTTTGTATCGCACCAGCTGCAACCCACATCGCATCCGCCTACCCGTATAAAATATGCCGCTTTCCCTGTATGGAAGCCCTCACCCTGTATGGTATAAAACTCTTCCACCAGGGGGATCTGCCTTCCTCCCTCAAAAATCTTCTGATCAAAATCCATTTGTAAATAATCCCTCTTAGAAAACAAAGGTAATGAACAATTGGGGTCGGTAAATGCAGAATCCCGCTTTTTTATTAATTTGGACTTCTAAATATCCGACTCATGAAAGCAATCAATACTGCACTCTGCTCCTATGGAATGTCGGGCCTGGTCTTTCACGGTCCGCTCCTCGAAACCCATCCCGGTTATAAAGTGGGGAAAATTCTGGAAAGACACCGCCACGATTCCAGAGGCAGGCACCAGGGCGCCCGGCTGGTCAGGGATTTTGAGGCGATCATCGGGGATCCTTCCATCGAACTGGTGGTGGTCAACACTCCCGATCACCTCCATATGGATATGGCTTCCCGGGCCATGGAGGCAGGCAAACATGTGGTGGTGGAGAAGCCCTTCACCCTGAAGACCGGTGACGCGGACCGCCTGATAGAGATTTCCGAAAAACAGGGCGTTATGCTAAGTGTATATCAGAACAGGCGCTGGGATGGGGTTTACCTCACCGTAAAGGAAGTGCTGGCTTCGGGAAAACTTGGGCGCCTGGTGGATTTTGAGGTACACTTCGACCGCTTCAGAAACTATATTAAGGAGTCGTGGAAGGACCAGTCCAACGGAACCGGAACCCTTTACAACCTGGGGTCGCACCTGATCGATCAGACCCTGAACCTTTTTGGCATGCCCGACCGTTTGTTCTGTGATACCCGGATGCTGCGCGACGGGGCTCTGACCGACGATAGTTATGATCTCTGGCTGCATTATCCGGAGTTCAAATGCATGCTGCGCTCCAGCTATCTGGTGCGGGAGCAGGGTCCCAGCTTTATGCTCCACGGGACCGAAGGCTCTTTCCTGGCCTGGGGCTCCGATCCCCAGGAGCGGGACCTGAAAGCCGGATTGATCCCGGGATCCGAAGGCTGGGGTATGGATCCCGATTTCAGCCATGCAAGAATCAATACCGATGTGAACGGGGAGCACCTGGAAGGCGATTACCCGCTGCAGGCCGGCAACTATATGGCCTATTATGACAACATCTATGAGGTCATTCGAAACGGCGCCCCGCTGATAGTCACACCCCGTCAGGCCAGGGATGTGATCCGGGTCATCGAAGCGGCCTATGAAAGCAGCCGGAAAGGCGAAGTGGTCAGATTAAGCTAGCTACCTGGCGGAGAAATCCTTAAAGATGGCCTCTATCTCCTGGCGGTTCAGCTCTCCGGAAGCCACGACAAAACGGTGACGAAAGCTCAGGGATTCCCCCTTTTTCAAAAGCAGATGAAACTTGTCAAGCTCCCGGTTATAAACCTGACGGCCCAGGTTATTTATGGAAAAAAGCCCATAGTCCCTGGCATGCCAGCAGGAAGGGTAAGAGATATTCTCCGGGTGGTCCATAAGGATCAGTGAACAGGCGGAACCCCCTCTGGTCCCGGTCAGCCTGACCCACCGGGCCCTTTTCCCCCAGACTTCCCTGCCCTGATCTCCTTCACTGTTCAGGTACCATCCGGTGAGCCCCTCCTTATCCAGAGCCGCCACTCCGTCAGAAACCTCCGGGGGGAGTTCAAAAGCCCGGTCGACCCGGATAGCCAGCATCCCTTCCTTATTATCGGTAAACTCGACCCGGTCGGCTACGGCGGTAAGCCTGGTGATCCGGTCCACCATCCAGACACCCTCACTACCCCGGAAAAGATAAGTGGCAGACTCTTCAAGCATTCGGATGGAATAAGCATTATCCGGGGCCACCCAGTCCATCCTGACCTTCAGAACCCCAAGCTCACCCACAGTTTCCGCCTGTTCGACAGTCCGGTGAACAATCCTGCCATAGGCTCCTTTGCGTTCCTCGGCCACGGCATTGGAGTTGTTCCAGAAGTCATATCCGTTCACATCCCCGAAATTGAACCAGAGCCCCACGTGATGCGGATGATCGACACGTTCCTTTTCCCTGGGAGCTATGGGAAATCCGCGGGTGACCGGCAGGCCATCCGGCGCATAAATGGGATAAAGCACCGGTTTCTCCAGGGCAGCGTAGAAACGGTACGATGTAAACAGCTCTCCGTCCATCCAAACCTCCACCCGGTCCAATTCTTCCTGAAGCTTTAACTGGACAGAAGCATTTATCTGTGCAAAAATGGATGGTGCCAAAGAGAGGGCCACGCAGAGCATAAGAACTGGTTTTTTCATGAGATCGGGAATTAGCTTGTTAAGGGCCGGAAGGAGCGGCCCGTCTCACGGTAAATACATATCCGTCCTTTTCCATAAGCACCTCCAGTTCCGGATAGCGCTCCAGGTAAATATCCTTCTTATTTACTTTAATCACAAAATAGGCATCCCGGTCCAGGGAACCGGTCATCAGTCGCTCTATACTGTCATCCTCCTCACCGGGTTGTTTGTCGAAATAAAAGAGGTGCGTAAAGCTCTTGAATCCCAGAGTATTCACATAAACATCCTGTCCCCGGAGACTCTTATAGAATTTAACAGCAACTCTTTGATTATAACCTTCCACACGTTCGGTAAAGAGTGAGATGGAGGCAAATACAAACAGGAGAACCACCAGATGGAGGATCACCATCCCGCTCCAGTCTCTGCGGAGAATCTGAACCGATGCAAAGATGACACCCAGGAAGAGAAAAAGGCCGGTGATCCATTCATAACCACTCCAGTGAACATTCCGCTTGAGTGCTTCCGTAGCGAAGGGCCCTATGAATGAGAAATTCTTGCCAAGCAGCCAGTTGTAATGGTCGGTGATCAAGGGGAAAACGATGGCCATGCCGGAAAGCAGGAGGGCAATCAGAAAGATCAGCAGCACCTGCCAGCCACCAATCTCTATTTTCCGGTCGAGCCATTTGTCCCACACCCAGGCAGCCAGGAAGGTCAGTGGAAAATAGCCCAGTGAGCTGTAGTGAAGCAGCTTGGTATTAACCATGGAGAATACGATCAGGATCACCAGCAACAGAATGTACATCCACTGCCGGAACAAGCGTTGTAATTCGGTATCTTCCGCCTTCTTGGTAATGCTCTTCATGGCAATCACCGAGGCAGGGAAGACCCCGACGAGAAGAACCACCAGGTGATAACCGAAGAATCCGTCATGGACACTGCTTTGTGTGGAAAGCAGCTTGATCTGGTAGTTGATAAACTCCCGGATGATCCCGGAATTTCCGCTGGCCGCCTGGAACAGGAACCAGCTCCCCCCTACTGCTGCCAGAACCAAGAAAAAAACAAGTACATGAACCACCGTGGTGGATATCCGGAAGCGTTTCAGAGCCAGGAAGGCCAGAAAACAAAGCAGGAAGATCAGGATGGCCACCGGCCCTTTGGTCATCACAGCAAGCCCGAAGAAAACAGCTGATATAATCAGGTTCTTTACCTGTCCCGTCGCACGGTCCGGGTCAAAGTAAAAAATAAACCTGGAAATCCCAATGAAAATAAAGAGGTTGAACCATGGATCAATGATCCCGGATTTAAAGAAGAAAAAGGGAAGTATGGCTGCCGCGTAGGAGAGGATCCATAACAGTCCGAAGCGGTGTCCGTAAATTTTACGTCCGAAGGAATAAAGCATCATCAGGGATAAAATTCCACAGATAACATTGGGAAATCTGGCAGCGAATTCATTGATTCCGAATATTTTCATGGAGACTGCCTGAAGCCAGAAAAAGAGCGGGGGCTTTTCCGGAGAAGGTTCAAAATCTATCTGTACCGTCAGATAATCTCCGGTAACAATCATTTCCCTGGCCGATTCGGCATAGTTGGTCTCATCGGAATCGAAGAGATGAACCGAACCCAGAAAAGGAAGAAGGAAGAGAAGTGAAAGCACCACAATCCCCGCGTAAACCAGAATCCTCCGAAGTATAGTATCACCCAGCATAGACCCCAAAAGTACTAAAATTTTGTCCCATTTAGGATCAGATAATTTTTCATACTTTTACCTTCCTAAAAGGACAGGGATATGAACACAGCGCAGCTAAAAGAGACTTTCTACAGTTTATATGGAGAGAATGAACACAGAACCCGCCTCTTTTTCTCCCCCGGACGGGTAAACCTGATCGGGGAGCACACCGACTACAACGGTGGGTATGTATTTCCGTGTGCACTCTCCTTTGGCACCTACCTGGCATTAAGAAAAAACAACAAACGCCTGGTTCGCTTTGCCACTGCCAATTTTGACCACCGGGGTGAGGTGAATCTCGACGAGCCCTTTGAAAAAGAGGGCAAATCCTGGATCAATTATCCGGTGGGTGTGTTAAACGAGCTGCGAAAAAAAGCAAAAGAGATCGAGGGAGTGGACCTGTTTTACTCCGGAGATATTCCTAACGGGGCCGGGCTCTCCTCATCCGCCTCCATCGAGATGGTTACCGCTTTTGCCGTGAACGAGATTTTTGCTTTTGGGATGGACCGGATGGAGCTGGTTAAACTCTCACAAAAGGCAGAAAATAATTTTGTGGGAGTAAACTGCGGCATTATGGACCAGTTTGCCTCGGGGATGGGAGCCGCTGATCATGCCCTGTTTCTGAATTGTGACACACTTGATTACGAGCGCGTTCCACTGAAACTCAAGGGAATGAAGATCGTCATTGCCAACACCAATAAGCGGAGGGGACTGGCCGACTCAAAATACAATGAGCGAAGGGCACAGTGTGAATCGGCCGTAGAGATTCTTGGCAGCGGGAAAAAGATCAGGAACCTGAGCGATCTGAACCTGGAGGAGTTTAACGGCCTTTCCCCCCTCATTGAGGACGAAACCATCCGGAAACGGGCCCGCCATGTGATTACCGAAAACAACCGTACCCTGGGTGCCATAGAAGCCCTCAGCCAGGGGGATATCGTGTCTTTTGGCCGGTTGATGAACCAGTCGCACGATTCGCTGCGGGACGATTATGAGGTAAGCGGAACCGAGCTCGACACCCTGGTGGAGGAGGCTCGTAAAATAGAGGGGACCATCGGCAGCAGGATGACCGGTGCCGGATTTGGCGGATGCACGGTAAGCATTGTCAAAGAGGAGCAGGTGGAGACCTTTATCCGGGAGGTTGGCCGGGCCTATAAGGAGCGGACCGGCCTTACTGCCGATTTCTACGTGGCAGAGGTGGGCGACGGGTCCAAAGAGATCGTCTGATCCTTAGCGGACCATCAGCTCTGTTCTCAGCAGATCCTCAGAGGCCGACGAAGGCCCCACCAGGATCTCGTACATCCCGGGTTCCACCACATAATCCCCCGCTTCCGGATCCCAGTAGGATAATTCCTCCGGACCCAGTGTCATGGTTGCCACAATCGTTTGTCCCGCTTTCACCTTTATCCGTTCAAATCCCCGGAGATCTTTTACAGGTCGGGCCTCCTCTGATTCCACATCCCGGATATAGAGCTGCACCACCTCTTCTCCGTCCCGCTCCCCGGTATTGCTCACCTCCACACTTACGGTAAGGGATTCGCCCTGGCCAATCTCGTTCCGCTCCAGGATCAGATTATCATAGAAAAAAGTGGAATAACTCAGGCCATAGCCAAAGGGATAGAGCACCTCCCCTTCGAAATAGCGATAGGTGCGAGCGGCCATATCATAGTTCTCAAAGGGCGGCAGGTCATTCACGGACCTGTAGAAAGTCACCGGCAGTCTTCCGGCCGGATTATAATCCCCGAACAGGACATCGGCAACTGCTTCGCCAGCTGCCTCGCCTCCATACCAGGCCTGCAGGATGGCCGGAACCGTTTTTTGTTCCGCTGTAACAGAAACGGCCGAACCGGTCATCAGCACCAGGCTTACCGGCTTGCCGGTGGCCGCGATCTGCCGGATCAGTTGCCGCTGGACAGCCGGCAGATCCAGCGAGGTTCTGTCCCCTGCCTGGAAACCCTCCAGTTCCAGTCCCCGCATCTCCTCCCCTTCCAGCCGGGCAGTAAGCCCCATAACCAGTACCACCTGATCGGCCCAGCGGGCAGCCTGCAGGGCTTCCCAGGCCAGGGGCAACCCGGGTTCCTCCCAGTGCAGGGTGCAGGTGAAATCGCCGTGAATGTCCTGCCCCAGAACCTGAATCTCATAGGCCCTGCCTGCCACCAGGTCCACTTTTTGGTAAACCTGGTTGGGATGATGAATATTGTGATGACGAATCAGAGTATCGCCCTCAAAAACAAACTTAAAGAACTTACCATTTACTCCCAGAGCATGGGTGCCGCTCTTTTCCGGAACCAGGTATCCGCTCCACTTCACCGTATAATTGTCGTCTGTCAGCCCCTCCACCGGAGGCTCCCCGTCCCACCAGTAAAAATCCACCTGCTCATCGGTCCGCTCCAGAAGAGGCGGCCCCAGCAGATTTAAATCCGGATAGAAAGCAGCCTTCATCCCATTTTCATGCATCTCCTCCGAAGTAAACAGGTTTTCGGGTGGTACGGCAGTCAGGTAGGGTAAAGCGCTGTGATGCGGACAGCCCTGTGCATAACGCACTTCGGCAGCGGCTCCCAGCTTGGCCCTGATGCCGTCCAGCACGCTCACCGGGGCCACCGGTGTCCCGTTGTAGTTCCCGTTCTGTACATCCACGTTATGAGCATTCGGACCAATCACGGCCACACGCTTCAGCTCCTTGCTCAGGGGGAGCGTATTCCTGTCGTTCTTAAGCAGCACCATGGACTTACGTGCCATCTCCCTGGCTATCTCTTTATGAGCTTCCGCAGCCAGGGTATCCACCGGGATGGAGGACCAGGGAAGCATCTCATCCGGATCGAACATGCCCAGTTTCATACGGGCCAGCATCAGCCGCCCGGTTGCCTCATCAATTTCCTTCTCAGTGATAAGCCCCTGCTTAACTGCCTCAACCAGGCCTTCATACTGATCCCCACAGTTCAGATCTGTCCCCGACAGGACCCCCAGGGCCGCTGCCTCCTCCCTGGTCTCAACTACCTGATGGCCCTGGTGAAAATCATAAATGGCCCCGCAATCGGAGACTATGTACCCCCGAAAACCCAGCTCTCCTCTCAGCAGTTCCTCCTGCAAAGGGGCACTGCCGCAGCAGGGTTCTCCCTGGTAACGGTTATAGGCACACATGACCGAATAGACCTGTCCTTTCTCGACGGTTTTCTTAAATGCAGGCAGATAGGTATCCCTGAAATCCCGCTCACTGACCACGGCATCAAACTCGTGCCGCAGGGGCTCGGGTCCGCTGTGCACGATATAATGTTTGGAAGTGGCCACCGTTTTCAGGTAACGGGGATCATCTCCCTGCAGTCCCCGGATAAACTGTACCCCCATCTCGCCGGTCAGGTACGGATCCTCCCCGTAAGTCTCATGTCCCCTGCCCCAGCGGGGATCCCTGAAGATATTGATATTGGGCGACCAGAAAGTAAGGCCCTGGTACATCCCGTGCTTCCCCCTGGAGAAGTAGTCGTGATACTTGGCCCTGGCCTCCGTGGAGGTCACATCGGCCATGCGAAACATCATGTCCCGGTCAAAGGTGGCCGCCATCCCGATGGCCTGAGGAAAGACAGTTGCCTTTCCGGAGCGGGCCACCCCGTGCAGACATTCGTTCCACCAGTTATACTCCGGAATACCCAGCCGCTCCACCGCATCGGCATAGTGGGTGAGCTGACCCACCTTCTCCTCCAGGCTCATCCGGGAGACCAGGTCGGCCGCCCGGGTTTCAAAATCAAGATCAGTATCCAGGTAAGGCAGGCGCTTCCCTTCACAGGAGAAAAGCAATAAAAACAGGCAAAAGATGGACAGGGTCTTCAGTTTCATGACAAGCCGCTTAAAAGGTTTATCAATGTTACAAAATTTATTGTTAATCGCTCTGATCTCACTATCTTGAGCGATGGCTTGTAAACAAATTAAGCATTCACGATGAAACACGCATTTACCACCATTTCCCTTTTTTTTATACTTGCAGCGGCAGTTCAGGCACAGGAGCAAGCATCACTTACAGAAGCAGACTACCGGCAGGCTGCAGCCATGCTCCGGGGCAATGTCGATAAACTTATTGATAAGGACATCAGGCCGCAATGGACTGCCGACGGAAGGATCTGGTACCGCTGTCTGACCGAAACCCGGGGGGAGTATAAACTGGTAAACCCGCAGAACGGAAAAGTGATCACTGCAGAGTCCAGGGAAGATTTGTTTGAAAAAGGATCGGTGGAACAGGAAGAGAGGAGAGGATCGCGCACGGAGTCCCTTTCTCCCGATGGCAGGCATGTGGTTTTTATTAAGGACTGGAACCTGTGGATCAGAGAGGTGGAAAGCGGTGAGGAAAGGGCCCTGACCACCGATGGAATCAAGAACTTTGGCTATGCCACCGACAATGCAGGATGGAAACGCAGCGACAGGCTCATCCTGAGCTGGTCGCCCGACTCCAGAAAGATCGCCACCTTTCAGCAGGATCAAAGACATGTCAGCAGCATGTACCTGGTGAAAACCACGGTAGGCGCCCCGGAACTGATGGAATGGAAGTATCCCCTGCCCGGTGATGAGGATATCATCCGGATACACCGGGTAATCATCGATATTTCCGGAGAGCCCGGGGTGATCCGTCTGAAACTGGCTCCTGATGCCCGCAGGGGAACCCTCTGCGATGATATCTCCTGCGAAGGAGGCCTGGACGATGTGGCCTGGAGCGAGGACAGCAAAAAGCTGGTTTTTGTGTCCACCAGCCGCGACCACAAAGAGGAACATGTGCGGATTGCCGATTGCGAGACCGGGGAGGTCAGGGATATTTTTGAAGAAATCGTTGAGACCCAGTATGAATCGGGCCAGGGGACTATCAACTGGAAATACTTTTCCGGAACCAATGAAATCATCTGGTATTCGGAACGAAGCGACTGGGGCCATCTCTACCTCTACGACGCCCTTTCGGGAAAGAAAAAACATCCCATCACTTCAGGGGATTTTGTCGTCAGGGAAATACTGGAAATCGATAAGGAAAAGCGCCTTATCTACTTTATTGCCAGCGGAAAGGAGGAAGGTAATCCCTATTACCGCTACCTCTACCGGGTGAATTTCAGCGGAGAAAACCTGACCCTGCTGACGCCCGAAACCGGCGATCACAGCATCCGGTTTTCCCCGGATGGAAAGGCCTTTATCGACTCCTACTCGCAATCCCACATCCCCCCGGTGCACCTGGTACGGAATACCAGCGGTGAACTGCTTACCGGGCTGGAGCAAACCGATATTTCCAGGCTGCAGGCCAGTGGCTGGAAAGTTCCCCTTCCATTCACCGTCCGTTCGGCCAACGATCGTTGGGATTTGTACGGAATTATGCATACTCCTTCTGAAATGGATCCGGATCAGAAGTACCCGGTGATCGTCTATATCTATCCGGGGCCCCAGGGTGGCAGTGTGCGCTCCTGGAGCTTTATGGCCGCCCGGGGAGATAATCAGGCCCTGGCCGAACTGGGATTTGTGGTGGTGGCCCTGGAAGGAAGCTGCAATCCCAACCGGTCGAAATCCTTCCACGATGCCTGCTACGGGGATATGGGTGAAAATACACTCCCCGACCAGGTGGCCGGCCTGAAACAGCTGAAGCAGAGATTCCCCTTCCTGGATCTGGACCGCGTGGGAATCTGGGGCCACTCCGGGGGAGGATTTGCCACCGCTGCTGCCATGTTCAAATACCCGGATTTATTCAAAGTGGGGATCGCCGAATCGGGCAATCACGACAACCGGAATTACGAAGACGACTGGGGGGAACGGTACATCGGACTTGAAGTCCCGGACAGTGAAGGGCTAAGCAACTACCACCGGCAGGCCAACCAGACCCATGCAGAAAACCTGAAGGGTAAACTATTCCTGATTCACGGGGGCATGGACGACAATGTTCCGCCCTACAACACCTACCTGGTGGCCGATGCACTGATCAAAGCACAGAAAGATTTTGATTTCCTGCTGCTCCCCAATGCCCGTCATGGCTATGGCAGCGACGGCAACTACATCATGCGCAGGCGCTGGGACTATTTTGTGTTCCACCTCCTGCGGGCAACGCCGCCAAAGGAATTTAAAATTGAGATCGATTCAGACCCGAGAACCAGTTAAAACCGGAGCGCCCCGTGATGATATATGGATCCTCCGGAAGGGTCCGCTATGATTTCTAAACAGATCGGCTCATGGAAAAGAAAAGCGAAATAAGCCCCCGGGAACGGAAAGCTCTACTGCGAAAAATGCTGGTCCGCTTTTCCTTTCTTCCTCTGGTGTTTGCCCTGAGGATTCTCAACGAAGAAAAAGTCCTCAAAGAGAATCCGGAGGGATATAAGAAGTACTGTCAAAAAATCAGGTACCGGCTAATCCCCGGTATTTGGTAAATTCTTCAGACCATATAGAAACATATCAGATGAAAACAAATGTAAGAGTATTGCTTTTGGTGCTGCTCCCTGTGTTTGGGCTTCCCTCCTGCGCAGAGGAAGAGGGCTGGACCAGCTTGCTGGATGAGAACCTTTCTCAATGGGACAGGTACCTGAGCTACAGTCACGAAGTGGGCTATGACGGGCAACAGCCCGTGGACCAGCATGGAAATTTAATCGCTCCCATTGGTCTGAACCAGGAAGGGTACGGGGTTTTTACCATGATCCAGGAGGACCAGGCACCGGTTTTAAGAGTCAGCGGAGAAGTATATGGCTGTGTGATCAGCAAACAGAGCTATTCCAATTATCATCTCCGTTTGCAGGTGAAATGGGGAGAAAAAAAGTGGGATCCAAGGAAAAACCTGCTGATGGACTCCGGAGTGCTCTACCATTCCATAGGGGACTACGGAATTGATCACTGGAGATCCTGGATGCTATCCCAGGAATTTCAGATTATGGAGGGTCATATGGGCGATTACTGGGGGATCGCAAACTCTGCCATCGACATCCGGGCCTTTATCCCGGAGTATATCATGAATCCGGTTGCCGATCCGGGCCAGGACTTTCTCAAATTTGGAGCCGGCGAAGAGCTCCCGGGCTTTTGCCTTCGAAGTGCCAGTTATGAAAAACCTCGTGGAGAGTGGAATACACTGGAGCTAATATGCTATGAAGATAAGAGCCTGCACCTGATCAATGGCGAGGTGGTCATGGTACTCCGGAATTCCAGATATGTGCAGGATGGAGAAAGCTTTCCCCTGACCAGAGGAAAGATCCAGTTGCAGAGCGAGGCTGCCGAAGTCTATTTTAAATCGATCGAAATCAGACCCCTGGAAACCCTTCCTGAGAGATTCAGATCTTTGTTTTAGCATGTCAGGACAGAAATCTGAAACCAGGAGTTGATAAAGAATTCTACTCCAACACCGTGTAGTATACCTCCAGTTTGGGCCGGAGTTGCTCCTCTTCATGATCACTGGACGAGAGGACCAGTATCTTGTAGGGGGATTCCTCCACAAACTTCAGACAAAACCCGTAACTGTCCGAGGGATGGCTTGTGTAATCTTCCACCAGGGAACTTATGTCCATATCCGGGAAACTCTGGTTCGGGTAAATGGCACCACTCACTTGTACCAGATTGGAATACGACACAGCGGGCTGGGTGCTCCAGCTCACCGTCGACTCGTCCCAAGCGGTGATCAGGCGCTGAATGGTAAAACTGGTTTCTCCCGAATGGCCCGTCGCATAGGCGGAACCCGGATTGAAGAATATAGACAGGTAAGCACTGTCAATGCTGGCTTCAGACGGAATGCCGCTCAGATCAAAATCTATGAGCGACCGGTTCACATTCAGAATTCCTTCCTGAGTCCAGGCATAGAGAAGCAGGTTCTCCATGCTTCCGTAGTTGTTGTCCGGCACCAGGAAACTGATAACCGCATCCCTCCCGCTGGCGGCGTCCGGCTGGACACTGAAATAGTATTGTTTTGGTTCGGGCATATCATTCAGCTGGATGGTCATCAGGGCGGTGGAGGACAAAGACTGCTCATGGGAATCACTTACGGTGACCCGGACCAGTAAACTAGCTTTTGTTTCGTAGTCAAATCCGGTCGAATCCATTACATACAGGATCCCGCTGGCTGAATCAATGCGGACACTGGCAAAGTCGTCCGTTTCCTCCACCTGGAAGGACAGGCTTTGATGAGACTCCTGGTCCGTGGCTGCCACCTGTCCGATTTCCTGACCCTTGCCCGGATTTTCATCGATGGAGAATTCCTGGGATTCAAGTTCCGGAGCGAATTCGTTCACATCCTCTATGCTGACCCGAATCTCCGCAGATGATTCCAGTGCTTCCTTCCTGTGCTCATCCGATACTGAAACTCTCAGGGTAATTGAGTTATATGCTCGTAATTCAGGTTCGCCGGATCCAGCACGGATAAGGTTCCGCCTGATGGGTCTATGGTACAGATTCCTTCGTCGTTGCCATCAATGATCGCATATGCCAGGACCTGGCCTTCGTCCCGGTCAGAGGCTTCCACCCTGCCAATGACGGTTCCGGCCGGACTGTTTTCTTCCACGCTGAACTCCTGATCAACAATTTCCGGGGCAAACTCATTTTTATTACACGAAAAAAAGAGGGTACTTAACAGGAACGCGCCTGCAATTCTGCTGAGGGTTTTCATAAATGTGCCGGTTTTGAATGGTTCATATAAGTAAGATACGGGCCAAAGAGACTAATAGTTGCTCCAGTTTTACTGTTTCAGGGCAAAATATTGAGCGTCACTCCCTGCAATGTTCAGTATTTATGATCTTTCCGTTGTTTCTGATAGGTTTTTACCATTCTTCCAAACTCCTTTTCTTTTCTTTTTCTTTCCATCGCATCGGATTCAAAATGCTCTTTCTCCTTTTCCATTTTTCGGAAATTGAGATAGGAATCCTGCTCCAGTTCACCTCTTTCAAGGGCCGCAAGCACCGCACATCCTTTCTCACTGAGGTGTGTACAATCTTTAAACCTGCAGTTTTGAGCAAAGGCCAGGATGGATTCAAAGGTAGTTTCCAGTCCGCCTCCTGCATCCGCTATTCCCACCTCCCGCATGCCGGGATTATCTATCAGGATACCTCCCTGGTCGAGCACGACCAGCTCCCGGTGGCTGGTGATGTGCCTTCCTTTGTTCACACTTCCACTGATCTCACCTGTTTTCATTTGCTGATTGCCGCAGAGATGATTGATCAGGGTGGATTTCCCGGCCCCGGAGCTACCAAGCAGGCAATAGGTCTTCCCTTTTTCGATAAGTCCGCCTATGGAGTCATAGCCGATGGTCCGACTGCTGACCGGAAGGATGGGTACCCCGATAATCCGTTTCCCAAGCTGATCGATTTTTGACTGCAGCCGGGAGTCGCTGATCAGATCGGTTTTGCTCAGTACAATAAAGGGTTCGATCCGGGCGGAATAGCATATGGTCAGGTACCTTTCCAATCTGTTTATATTAAAATCCCGGTCGACAGCCTGCACCAGCAGGGCAACATCTATGTTCGCGGCAATGATCTGGCTCTGTCCGGGCTTCCCGGCCGCTTTTCTTTCCAGGACGCTTTTCCGCGGGTAAATCGTATGGATCAGAGCTTTTCCCTCGTCATATTGGGGAAAAGCCACCCAGTCACCCACCGCAGGAAAGTCCTTCCGGCTTTCTGCCGTGAAACGCAGATTACCGATGAGCTCCGCATCCAGCTCCCCGCCGGGGCTTTTAAGCACATACCGCTCCTTGTGTTCAGAAATGACCCTCCCCAGTTCAAATCTGTCCAGGCCCTCCTGTTTTCTATATTGCTCAAGCTCGGGGGTGTATCCTAAATCCTGGTAAGTTCTTGTTTGCACTTTGATATCTTTAATGGGTGGAAATCTTTACAATTCTCTCCTGGAAGGTGTCATAGGGGGTCGAGAGTTCAAGCAGGTAGGGCCCGTCGGCCAGGCTGGAGAGGTTGAGGGTGAGTGGATTGCTTACCCTGCTTAACTGATAAATCTCCTGTCCCGCCAGGTTGGTGATGCGCACGCCATCGATGGATGACAGATTGGGAAACTGAATGTGCAGCAGGCTGACGACCGGATTGGGTCCGTAACGGAAGGGCTTTCCCTCCGGAAGTTTCTGAACCACCGTTGCGGTCTTCAGGAGCTGTTTTCCGGGATCAAATACGATCCGCTCCACATATCCTTCTACCGGAATCCGGAACTCCTCCCGGGGATGCTCCTGCATGAGTCTGAACCGCTCTGTCTGACCGTTGTTCAATATTATATCCAGTTCAAAAGGAACCTGGAACAGGGGGGTTACACCGGAAGCCGACCCGATCTGTTCGCTGACAAGCAGCAGACTGTCCCCCTGCTGCTCCCAGAAGAGCTGAAAGACCGGATAGCCTTCGCCGTAATACCATTGCTCGAAAAAACAAGAAAAATCCAGCTCACTCACCTCCTCCAGCACCGCCTGGAAATCTGCCCCTGTAGCATGTCCGTTCTGGTAACGTAAGAGATAAGTCCGGAGAACCCGGTAAAAGAGATCATCATCGTCCAGGATGAAGCGGATCATATGCAGCAGGACGGCCCCTTTCTTATAGCTCAGGGCATAGGAGAAGAGCCTGTAGTCGGACTCCACCTCCGCTTTCGGAACATAGACCGAGCCTTTCTTCTCTCCCAGGGCAATGGAGATGGCATCCTCCATCCAGTCATCGGCAGCCTCCCGGCCCTGCAGGTGCTCCGCAGCCACATACTCCATATAGGAGGCAAATCCCTCGTTGATCCAGATGTCCTGCCAGTTGCCACAGGTAAGGTAATCGCCGAACCACTGGTGGGCCAGTTCATGGGCCACCAGGGAAAACCTGAAATTCTGAAGCGTGGTCATGGTCTGGTGCTCCATCCCCCCTCCCATGGGTGCCATGGCATGTCCGTATTTTTCTTCTGCAAATGGATAGTCGATCAGTAGTTTTGAAAAGAGCGTGATCAGGGCTCCGGTCTTGTCGATCTGCTCCTTCCAGTCGCTCAGCACCTCTTCGGTGTCGTACAGGTAATTCTGCACCAGCACCGAATCGCTTTCATCCGAAAGCGGAGCATAAAAGGAGTAATCGACATAATCGGCCACTGCAAAGGAGAGCAGATAATAGGCCATGGGATAATGGGTTTTCCAGGTCAGCATATGTTTTCCGCCCACCTCCTCCCGGGTCACCAGCAATCCATTGGAACCAGCCAGAAGCTCCTTATCGCAAATCAGCCTGAAAGTAACGGAGTCGATCTTATCCTCAAGGATCTGTTTTACCGGAAACCAGTCCCTGGCATTGTGCGGCTCCGAAAGGGTATAGGTGACATCAAAGTTATAATCGCTTCCCTTCTTGTTGGTGATTCCGGCAAAAAAGCCCCGGTCCTGTCCCGCATCGCCCCCGTACTCTATTTTTACCCGGAAGAGTTCTCCCTGCTGATAGGTTCGGTCCAGCACCAGAAATAAGACTGCCTGAATATGTTCGAAATCAAGGGAATTCTCCGGCAGGTAGATCTGAGTATTTATCTCATCGCTGATTAATACCTGCGTAACTTCCAGCTTATCCTGCAGTTCCAGCACCAGTGTATCCAGGTCCCGGTTAGCTTCCAGCACCACCTCTGCCGCACCGCCGATCCAGGTATTTTTATTGGAAACCTCCAGTGTCAGTTCGTAGTGTTTTACATCATAAGCTGACAGCCACTTTTCAAAAAGGGGGTTCTCATATCCGGACTTCAAAGCTGGATGGAGCGGACAGGAGTGGTAAACCTGCGTCCTTGCTGAAAAAAACAGGGCCAGGAGCAGGAAGGTGGTCAGGATCCTGGACATCAGCTGCTGAATCGGTAAATGGTAAGGGCCGAATACTCCTGGCCAGGCATCAAAACAGTGGAAGGAAAGTGAGGGTAGTTGGGACTGTCGGGAAAAAACTGGGTTTCCAGGCAAAGTGCAGCATGTTTCCCGTACACCTTGCCTCCCTTACCCGGAATGCCATCCACATAGTTGGAGGTATAAAGCTGAACTCCCGGAAGGGTGGTCAACACCTCCATATTTCTCCCGGATACGGGATCATGAACGGCGGCCACCCGGGTAAGCTCCCTGGCTTCCATGTCCAGCACATAATTCATATCATAACCCGGTTCCACCTGTCCGATGCGTTCGCCAATCTCCCTGGAAAGCCTGAAATCGTATGGAGTTGATTCCACCGGGAGTATCCTTCCTGTGGGGATGCTTTCCCGGTTCAGCTCGGTCATGCGGTCGGCATCAATCATCAGTTCATGCCCCAGGATGTTCCCCTCACCGTTATTCAGGTTGAAATAGCTGTGGTTGGTCAGGTTCACATGTGTGGGCTTATCTGTCTTGGCCCGGAAGCTGATTCCCAGCTCATTGCGATCATTCAGCGAATATTCCGCTTCCACCATCAAAGCCCCCGGGTAGCCCTCCTCCCCGTCTGCGCTTTCATATCCGAGCATCAGTGAAACCTGGTCGGGAGTCTTATTGCTGTAAGCGGTCCACAGCTTTTTATCAAATCCGCTGGTCCCTCCATGAAGCTGATTGACACCCTCATTGGCCCTTATATGAAAGATCCTTCCATCCAGTTCGAAGCGTGACCTGCCGATGCGGTTGCAGACTCTTCCCACTATGGCTCCAAAATAAGGATGGTCGCCCAGATACTCCTCCAGGGTTTCGAATCCCAGAACCACATCGCCCGGTTCGTTCTTCCGGTCAGGTACCCGGATGGCCGTGATAATGCCTCCATAGCTGATTATATCCACTTCCATTCCCCGGTTGTTTTTCAGGGTATATTTATTTACCTCTTTCCCATCTGGTGTTGCTCCAAACGGCTGCTTTTCAATATTCATAAGCCAGACATTGTGTGGGAATAAAGATAGAAAATATAATGCAGTGGATTTTATGGTGAAAACTTTTGTTCCGATTTATAAAGCGGAAATGAAAAAAGATTGTATTTTGTGTGGACGAAAATTTGTGCGTGAAGTATTGCATATAAAATTCTAAAGATATGAGTAGGATAATTACTATTGCAGCTGCTCTCCTTTTATCTCTGCCATTCCTGCAGGCGCAGGAAAGCATGTTTAACATGGGCGACAAGGTTGTCAACCTGGGCATTGGTCTGGGAAACACCCTCTATTCCGGCACCTTTTACACCAGAGGGGTTCCCCCCGTTTCATTTTCCTATGAACAGGCCGTGGCCGATGAGATCCTTGAAAAGGGGGTGATTGGAATTATGGGGTATGCGGGGTACAGCTCCTATAAATACGAATACCAGGGTTGGGGCTACAAATACTCCAACTTCATCCTCGGTGCGGGAGGGCTTTTCCATTATCCGCTGGTTGACAAACTGGATACATATGCCGGAATACTGCTTGGATATAACATTGCCACTGCCAAGGAATTCGGTACATATACCGGTTACGATTATAACGTAAACTCCGGGGGAATCGTCTTTTCAGGTTTTGTGGGTGCCCGTTACTATTTCAGTGAGAAATTTGCTGCCTTCGGCCAGCTGGGCTATGGCATTGCATACCTTACGCTTGGGGTTAGCATTAGACTCTAAAACTACCGACTCCAAACTACTCCAGGATGAGGCTGTCCCGAACCCGGGACAGCCTCTTTGTTTTCTAATAGATATTTTTCAGATCCTCCGCCCTGCGGTCCTCCCGTGCAGGTGCCGGGGTCATTCGTGGAGGCCACTCTTCAAGCAGGTTCATCACTTCGGTAACCACCCGTTCCACTTGCGGATCGCGACCCTGCATCAGGACATTGGGATCGTCCCATACCTCCACATCCGGTGACACTCCTTCACCCTCCCAGAACCAATGACCATCATTATCATACAAGCGGGCGCCTGGAATCGTGATTCCTCCTCCATCAATAAGCTGGTGACCGGTTGCTGGTCCAACCAGGATACCCAGGGTGCGCTCGCCAACAATGGGACCGGCTTTCAACTCCTGGAAAGCCCATGGCAGGCCATCTCCACCGGATCCGGCCCATCCGTTGATCAACATGCCCATGGGGCCTGTATTCGTCATAACAGGTTGTGTATGGTCTTTACCGTGACGCCAGTGCAGATTGTAGATTACCGGACGCTGCAGCAGCTCGAGGAAGCGGTCGGCCAGGGAACCTCCTCCATTGAAACGTTCATCAATGATAAAACCCTCTTTGTCCAGCTGGCCATAAAACATGCGAACAAGTTCCAGGGTCCCGCGGCTGGCTGTATTGGACATATAGATATATCCCAGTTTACCCTGGGAGAGCTGGTCCACCCACTTCCGGTTGTTCTCGACCCACTCCAGGTAGCGGAGATTGACCTCTTCGCCCTGATCCAGACATTTGACCACCGTCTGAACCGCCTCCTCGCTCTTCCCCGTAATACTGACAGAAAGAGAAACCGTTTTTCCGGCAAGGCCTTCAAAGGCCGCGTAGGGATCCCTGTCGGGATCCAGAGGAATCCCGTTTACCGCATGGATATAGTGGCCCTCCTTCGTGTTTATGCCCGGTTTATCGAAGGGAGAACGGACCTCTGTATCCCAAACGGCCGGTCTCACAATCCTCTGAATACGATAAGCCTGATCTGTCAGTTCCCAGTCGATCCCCAGGAAGCCGGTGCTGATCGGCTTGACCTGGTCGGGACCATCCCCGAAGGTATAGGTATGCCCTGCACTGAGCTCCGCCAGCAGGTTGGATCCGATAAAGGAGAGATCCCAGCGCGAACGCGCGTCTTCCACCAGGGCTCCGTACTGAAGCCGCATGGCTTCCCAGTCCACACCATGCATCTGCGGATCGTAAAAGAAATCACGGTAACGGCGCCAGCTGTCATTAAAAATCTGGCGCCACTCCTCCCTGGGAACCAGCTCCATAGCCAGGTCGCCCGTAGATACAGGATCCTCCACTTTCTGGTTTTCGGCAACCTTGATCACAGCGAATTTTCCACCTGCACGCACCAGAATCATTTTTCCGTCGGCCGTGAGCTCTGCACTCTGCACTCCCTTCATGATCGACTTTTCCTCTCGCTCCTCTATATCATAATAGGCCAGCGAAGCATCGCGCGATTCCGATCCGGTATTGGGATGACGCAGGAACACCACTTTTCCCTCCACGGGTGCCAGCCAACGGATATTTCCCGCTTTGGGAGGCAACAGTTCCACCCTGGACTCCAGACCTTCCGGGGCAACAATCACTTCTGGTTTTTTTTCATCCGATGCCCCGTTTTCTTTTTGCTATCGGGCGACCAGTAGGGCTGGTTTGCCATCGATGGCCGGACTCTTGGTGAGGTTCTTTGCCTGCTTACCCTCCAGATCAAAGAGCAGGATGTCGGAGGTGAGTCCGCCCCGGTACCGTTTAAAGGGATAATTCTCGGTAATCTTAGTGATATAGGCCAGGTGCTTCCCGTCGGGTGAGAAGGTGGCCAGCTCTCCATAGGGAATCGGGAGTTTTTCCGGCATGCCGCCTGTTTTATCGACCAGATAGAACTGGGAATAGGACTGCCTGCCGCTCTCTCGTTTGGTGGCAAAAAGCAGTCGTTTTCCGTCGGGGTGCCATTCCACCATCCGGTCGTCAAAAGAGTTATAAGTGACCCGGGTGGGTACTCCCCCGCCGGCTGGCATCACAAAAAGGTCCATATTTCCGTTGTAGCCGGCCGAAAAAGCCAGCTCTTTTCCATCCGGTGAGAATCGGGGCCATGATTCTTCTCCCGGAGAAGAGGTGAGCTGGTGGGCTGTTCCCCCCTCTTTGGGCATGATCCAGATATCCCCTCCGTATACAAAAGCAATCTGTTTTTCGGAAACATCCACATAGCGCATCAGCCGGGCACTGACCTGTCCGGATACCAGTTGCACGGCCATCAGGGCCATTAAAAGCATCAATGATTTTTTCATGGAGATTGTATATGCTAAGAAAAAGAATTTGAAACTCCAAGATACGAAATCGGTGCGTTTTATCTAATTTCGCCAGCAAAGAAAGATGAGATAATGATTCATGAGCTGGTGATTGCATGGATGCTGGGACTCATCGGGGGAGTCATCCCCGGTCCGGTGATTACAACAGTTTTCACAGAGATCCTGCAGTCGGGTTATCTGAAGAGCCTGAGAATCATTATGATCGCCCTGATCACCGAAACCCTGGTGGCCCTGGTAAGCCTGCTGGTCCTCGAATCCCTGAATTTCAACGAGGCCTTTTTCAGAGGATTATCTCTGGCCGGGGCAGCTATTCTGGTCTGGATTGCCATCTCCTTATGGAAAGTAAAAAGCCTGGATAGTGAACAGAAAGTTCATTTTGGCCTTTGGAAAGTGGTCCTCATGATCCTGTCCAACGGGGTCCTCTGGACCTACTGGATCACCATTTGCATTCCCAAGGCCATCCTTCTGGGAGAACAGCTGAACCTGGGACAGTACCTCTTTATGGGCCTGGTCCAGCTGGGCTGGCTGGTCTCCACCCTAGTGGTGGCTTTTCTGTTCTCCCGCTTCCGGAAGGTCCTTTCACGTCCCCGGATTATTCCCCTTTTGTTTAAGCTTTTTGCGCTTGCATTTGCTTACTTTGCCATAGATATGCTCTATAAATCCTTACATTTCTTCCTGCAATGCTGACTCCAAAAGACTTTAAAAATGTATCGGGACAGGTGGTGGACTGGGTCGACCACTATCTGAGTAACATCCATAGCTATCCTGTCAAATCTCAGGTAGCCCCGGGCGATATCTATTCGGCTATCCCGGAGGAGGCCCCGCAGCAGGGTGAATCTCTGGAACAAATCATGGAGGACCTGGACCGCATCATCGTTCCCGGGATGACCCACTGGCAGCATCCCGGATTCCATGCCTATTTCCCGGCCAACTCTTCGGTGGAATCCATCCTGGCCGAAATGCTTACCTCGGCCCTGGGAGCGCAGTGCATGATCTGGGAGACCTCCCCGGCAGCGGCTGAACTGGAGCAAAGGATGGTGGAGTGGCTGCGCGATGCCATGGGGCTCCCTTCCGGTTTCGAGGGAGTCATACAGGACAGTGCCTCCTCGGCATCGCTGGTCTCCCTGATTACTGCCAGAGAAGTGGCCACCGGCTTTCGATCCAACGAAGAGGGAGTGCCACCCGACCTTCGCGTATATTGCTCCACGGAGACCCACTCCTCCATCGAAAAGGGAGTAGTTGTTTGTGGAATTGGCAGAAAAAACCTGGTAAAGATCGGCGTGGACCGGCAGATGAGAATGGATCCTGAAGAACTGGAGCGAAAGATTCGTGAAGACCTGGAAGCAGGGTTAAATCCCTGCGCGGTGGTTGCAGCCATTGGCACCACGGGAACGGTGGCTGTGGATCCCCTGGAACAGATTGCTGAGATTTGTAAAAAATATGAAATCTGGCTGCATGTCGATGCGGCCTTTGCGGGAACAGCCCTGCTCCTGCCCGAACACAGGTGGATGATCAGGGGAATTGAACAGGCCGATAGTTTTGTGTTTAATCCGCACAAATGGATGTTTACCAATTTCGACTGTTCGGTCTACCTGGTGAAGGATGCCAGCCTGTTAATTAAAACCTTTGAGATCCTGCCCGAATACCTGAAGACCAAAACCAGGGGGGCGGTGAACGACTACCGGGACTGGGGAGTGCCTCTGGGCCGCAGGTTCAGGGCCCTGAAACTCTGGTTTGTGATCAGGAGCTACGGTCTGGAGGGTATCCGGGAGAAACTCAGAAGTCATATCCTGTTGAACAACAAGTTTTCCAGGGAGTTGTCACAAATAAAAGGAATGCATCTTCCCCTGGATCCCTTTCTTAATTTCACCTGCTTCAGGCTGCAACCCGAGGGGGTGGACGATCCGGATTTGCTGAACCGGCTTAACGAATCCTTCCTGGAGGAAATCAACAGGGATGGGAAGCTCTTTCTGACCCATACCAAAATCGGGAA
Organism: Bacteroidales bacterium; assembly: GCA_029210725.1. NCBI lineage: Bacteria > Pseudomonadati > Bacteroidota > Bacteroidia > Bacteroidales > Bacteroidales bacterium. The sequence goes on from JARGFM010000004.1 coordinate 153,805, forward strand.
TCTGTACACCATCCGGATGATCATCGGGCAGACCTATGTGGAGGAGAAGGATGTGGAAGTGGCACTGAAGCAAATAGCGCTGGCCGCAAGAACCGCTTTAAAAGACCGTTTTTGAGGATGCAGGCAGAAGTTGTATTTTTATCTCCTCATGAACCATGCAAATCCAGATCATTCTATCTTCCTGGTCACCGGGAACGTCCAGGGAGGAAAAACAAGTTACCTGTCAAAGCTGGTTAATCTACTGGAAAATAAAAATTTAAGGATAGCAGGATTCCTTTCACCCGGCAGTTTTGACTCCGGCACCAGATCGGGATTCCGCCTGAAAGACATCGGGACAGGTGTGGAGATTCCATTGGCTGCCGTCCGGGAGACCCCCGGGTGGTTCAAATACAGGAGGTTCTGGTTCAACCCGGATGCCTTCCGGCAGGGCCGGGAGTGGATCGAATCGGGCCTGTTCCTGGATCCGGATGTGGTGGTGATAGATGAAGTGGGCCCCATGGAACTGGAAGGTGCCGGCTGGTCAGAAAGTCTGGAATTTCTTCGGAACAGTTCCATACCCCTGCAGATCTGGAATGTCCGGGATTCTCTGAGCGCTGAAGTGTCGCAAAGGTGGAATATTTCTTCTGCCAGGCATCTGCATATTGAAAAAACAGATCCGGTCCATGCTGCAGAGAAGATCAGCGGGATCGTAAAAAGAAACAGATCATCTAATCCATAAAGCTAAGATGAAAAAAAGGGCTTATCCCCTGCCGGAGCAAATGACTGCGATCAGGCAATATACACCGGGAGGTGAATTAAAGACGGAGCAGCTGAACCTGTCATTTCCCGGACCGGGCCAGGTGCTGGTAAAGATGGATGCGGCACCCATAAATCCCTCTGACCTGGCTCTGATTGCCGGGGGCTACCTGGAGCGCAGCTATCCTTTTACTCCCGGGCTGGAGGGAAGTGGTACCGTGGTGGCTGCCGGAAGCGGACTCCTGCCCCGCCTGAGGCTGGGAAAAAGGGTGGCCTGTTCGCCCAGGCATGGCGGTGACGGTACCTGGGCGGACTATATGCTGACCTCCGCCATGAATGTGGCACCCCTTCCCCGTGGTATTTCCGGTGATCAGGGAGCAATGATGCTGGTGAATCCCATGACTGCCATGGCATTTATTCATCTTGCAAGGAAGGGGAAACACCGGGCCATGGTAAATACGGCAGCTGCCAGCTCGCTGGGTAAGATGCTCATCAGGCTGGCCCGCAAGAACGAGATTCCTCTGATCAATATCGTGAGGAAAGAGAAGCAGGTGACTGAACTGAAAGAGTTGGGAGCAGTCCATGTTCTGAACAGCAGTTCAGAACGTTTTTCGAAAGAGCTGTCGGGACTGGCAAAAGAGCTGCAGGCCACTCTCTTCCTGGATGCGGTGACCGGAAGTCAGAGCTCTGTCCTGCTGGATGCGGCCCCATATGGCTCCACCCTGATTGTTTATGCCCGCCTGTCCGGCCATCCCATTACGGCCGATCCCGGGCCTTTAATCCGGGAGGAGAAAACAATGTCCGGCTTCCAGCTTGGAAACTGGTTACAGACCAAAGGACTATTGTTTAAGTTCAGGTTTATAAGGAGTGTCAGCCGGCAGCTGGCGGGTGATCTCTCCTCACAAATCAGCCGGACCTACCCCCTGGAGAGTGCCGGGGAGGCGATTGCCCATTATAAAGCTCATATGTCGGAAGGTAAAATCCTTCTGAAGATTGGATCCTAATGCCTATATTTAGTTCTTATTCCTAATCGTTCTGACTTATGAAAAAAGTGTCGATTCTGGCCTGTGTGGCCTGTCTGGCTGTCAGCGGAAGTCTGGGTTCCTGCCGCTCAGCCCCAGGCAGCGATCCTGCTCCTCAGGAAAAAACAACGGAGGCTCCCTTTCTCTGGGAAAATGCCAACATCTATTTTCTCCTTACCGACCGCTTTTATAACGGCGATACCTCCAATGACATCCAGTTTGACAGAAGTGGAAAAACAGCCATGCTTCGTGGCTTTGAAGGAGGCGATATCAAAGGAGTCATTCAAAAAATGGAAGAAGGATATTTTGACCGGCTGGGGATCACTGCCCTCTGGATGACCCCATGGCTGGAACAGATTCATGGGGGTACCAACGAAGGAACCGGGCTTACCTATGGCTTTCATGGCTACTGGATCAGCGACTGGACCAGCCTGGATCCCAATTTTGGAACGGAAGAGGATCTGGCCAGACTGGTAGAGACGGCTCATAAACAAGGCATCCGGGTGGTGATGGATGTGATCATCAACCATACGGGTCCCGTCACAGAACAGGATCCAGTCTGGCCCGGTGAGTGGGTCAGGACCGAACCCCGGTGTACCTACCAGGATTATGAAAGTACGGTTACCTGTACCCTGGTAAGGAATTTGCCCGATATCCGCACAGAATCGGATCAGGAGGTAGAGCTCCCGCCTCAGCTCATAGAGAAATGGACCAGGGAGGGCAGACTGGAACAGGAAATGGAGGAACTGGATGCCTTTTTTGCCCGCACGGGCTATCCCAGGGCCCCCAGGTATTATCTGATTAAATGGCTGACCGATTTTGTCCGGAAATATGGCATTGACGGATACCGGCTGGATACCGCCAAACATATTGAAGAGCATATCTGGAGCGAACTGGGGAAAGAGGCACAGGCTGCCCTGGAAGAGTGGAAAGAAGCTCACCCCGGCCAGGTTCTGGATGACAGGGACTTCTATATGGTGGGTGAAGTCTATGGATATGGGATCTCAGGAGGAAGGCTCTTCGACTTTGGTGACAGGCAGGTGGACTTTTTTGCACAGGACCTGGATGCCCTGATCAATTTCGAGTTCAAAGAGAGTGCAAAGCTGCCCTATGAGCAGCTCTTCTCCTCCTACTCGAACAAACTGCATGGCCCCTTGCTGGGCTGCAGTGTACTCAACTATATCAGTTCGCATGATGACGGAGCACCCTTTGACAAAAAGCGTTCGAAATCGATGGAAGCAGGGACCAAACTGCTACTCGCACCGGGGGCCTCCCAGGTGTATTACGGGGACGAAAGCAGCCGGGAGCTTGAGATTCCAGGGACACAGGGAGATGCCAATATGCGCAGCTTTATGAACTGGGAGGAGATAGAATCGAATGTAAGCAGGAAGGGCGTACCCATAGCCGAAGTAATGCTCCATTACCAGAAACTGGGGCAGTTCCGCAGGGCCCACCCTGCCGTTGGTGCGGGCGAACACCGGATGATCTCGGAGACTCCTTATATATTCTCCAGGATTTATGAAGGAGCTGACTTCAGCGACCGTGTGGTGGCCGGTCTGGATCTGAAACCCGGCAAAAAGCAGATCGAATTGAATGGGCTCTTTGACGAGGGAAGCATCCTGAAAGATTACTATTCCGGAGAGAAAGCAGCCGTCCGGGAGGGCCATGTGGAGCTGGATACGCCCCATGACATCGTGTTACTGGGGCTTTAACAGGAAATTCCGTGAAGAGCTTTAGTCCCGATCCGGACCGGATCAGCCTGGAGGAATTCAGGGAACTGACAGCAGGCAGGAAGCTTCTGCCCGGAAGGCTCATGCTCGGGGAGCAGATGGAAGAGCGCTTTAAAATCCTGAAAGGGGCCGGCATACAACAGCTGGGCGATCTGCTCCGGGTTCTGGGCTCAGGGCCGAAAATCCGGAGCTTTTCTCTCCGGACAGGACTCGCCGTGGATTACCTAATTTTGCTGAAACGGGAAGCGGGAAGCTATCTGGCCCGTCCCTGTCCACTCTCCGGTTTTCCCGGCATTCCTTTTGAATACGTGGAATTACTGAAGTCCAGGGGGATCAGGCACAGCAAAGATCTCTTTGAGCAGGTGCAGACCGCCCGGCAGCAGGAGCGGATGGCCGAAAGTACAGGGATTCCCTCTTACAGGATCAGGGAGCTGCTAATGCTCTGCGATATTTCAAGGATTACCGGTGTTGGGGGAGTCTTTGCCAGGATCGTCTATGAAGCCGGTATCCGCTCGGTGGAAGAATTTGCCCGTACCCCTGCTTCTGAGCAGCTCAGCCGTTACCAGGCTGTGATTAAGAAATATAAATACCCGGCTGGAAAGCTTGGTGAGGAGGATATCCGTTACGGGATCCACTATGCCAGGGTCCTCGCAGCCTTTGACAACAAACAGCATTAAAAATGAAACAGTCCGTTCCCGTATTCTTCATTCTCATTCTCCTGAGCATTCAGCCTGCAGCAGCGCAGCGCGACTTTTCCGATTCGGAGATTACCAAACTGGTATTGCTGGGCACCGGCAATCCAAATCCCTCACCCGATCGGTCGGGATGCTCCCTGGCCCTGGTGGTCAACCAAAGCCCCTATGTGATCGATTTCGGGCCGGGCCTGGTACGCAGATCGGCCAGTCTGAGCCCCAGTTACGGGGGAAATATAGCAGCCCTGGAGACCCGGAAGCTGAAGACTGCCTTCCTGACCCACCTGCACTCCGATCATACCGCCGGTTATGCGGATCTGATCCTGACACCCTGGGTTATGGGCAGAGAGGAGCCCATGGAGGTATACGGTCCGGTGGGGATCGGAGCTATGACGGAACATATTCTTCTGGCCTACCAGGAAGATATCAGTTACCGGGTCTATGGGGATGAGCCTGCAAACGATCAGGGATGGAGGGTCAACTGGCACGAGTTCAAAGCGGAGGGGGAGATTTACCGCGACAGCAACATCGTGGTGGAGGCCTTCCCGGTGACCCATGGATCCTGGCCCAATTCCTGGGGCTTCCGCTTTACAACACCCGATAAGGTGATTGTGATCTCGGGCGACTGTAAGCCTTCTCCCAAGGTGTTGGAATATGGAAAAGGGGCCGATATCCTGGTCCATGAGGTATACTCTCAGGCCGGCTATGAGACCAGGAGTGCAGATTGGAAGGCGTATCATGCGGTGCACCACAGCTCCACCCTGGAACTGGCAGAGATAGCCAGAGAGACCCGGCCTGCAAAAGTGGTTCTCTACCATATTCTCTTCTGGGGAAGCAGTGAAGCCGGTTTGTTGAATGAGATCGCTTCTCAGTATAAAGGCGAGGTCTATGTAGGACAGGATCTGGATATCTTCTGAAACCGTACTCCTGAAAAGGAAAAGATCTTTGTCAGGGTTCAAATATATGAACCTGTTGATAGAGATCTCTCCAGGCCCAGTCAGCTGCTGTAAAAAAGAGCGGAGCTTCCAGTTTCTCCCCGGCATGTTCCCCTTCTGTCCCCTCTCCGAAAATGTTCCAGACAGTACCGCTGTCATCCTTCATAATGAAGGGAAATGCACCCTCCAGGGGTTCCATGAGATAATTGGTCCGGAAGGCAAGCATGAAATGATGGTCTCCGGAGCCGGCAACCACAATCTTCCCCCCGGGCGACTAAACAGTTTCATGCAAAACAATTTCACCTGGAAACATATCCATCGTAAAAAGCTGCACAGACTCCCTTTGGATAATACCCAGCTGCTGCTCCAGGGGAGCTGACCCGGCCGACTTGCTGCCGCTGTTGTTGACATAGACCCTGGCCTGTGGAAAATGATCCTTTACCGTGAGCCAGGTGGTCTCGATCATGGGAAAGGTATTCAGCTCCCTGAATGCAAAGAGATCCCCCTGCCGGGCAGTTCCCTGAAAGCGACGCATAAGCATCTGCGACCAGATATTTCCCGTATTTACATACAGGGGCATCAGGTTCTCCCTGTAAAGATATCCGGAAGCGGTCAGCAGCAGGGTATCTGCTCCCACCAGGCGGTTCCAGTTGATTCCGCTGCGGGTAATGGGACAATAGGTGATGGCCATCAATACCCCGTTTGCCTCTTCATTGACCACCTCCACATGCATGTGACGATGCGGATAAACCTTCACCTCTCCGTCAGCTTTTGTGATAAACACCATATCATTGTCCCGCAGATGCCCGGCCTCCTCCACAGCAGAATACAAGGGGTTCTCAATCAATCTGAAAGGATTCAGTCCGCCTCTTACATCCTCCTGGTCCTCCAGCTGCTTCACAATATCCTCAGCTGTTTGTGAATCTGCGGGCGGCGGAGGATCAGTCTGACAGGCGGTCGCAAACAGCAGGATAATCCCGATTGTGCAAAGAGAGAATATTTTCATTTTTTCCAGGTCTTGGTACATTCCCTTTGTCGGGAGATCAGGTTTTATCTTACAGCTATGTTTGGACGCCACATTTTTGTTAGATTTGTTTCTTGCAAAACCAATTCCAAAAAAAAATGAGGAAATCGACCCTGGTCCTGATGCTGGTCCTGATGAACCTGAGCCTTGTTGCCCAGAAGAAACAGTATGATTCTTTAATGGAAGCCTTCATGAGTGGAGGGGCACTCCGGGGCGACCGGGGTCCTTCCGGCGTGGAGTGGATCGAAGACAGCGATCAATACTCCTTTACCAGGCGGGAAGGAAGAAGTCAGCAAATCTGGACCTACGATATCAAAACCGAATCGGAAAAGCTGGTATTTAATGAAGCTGATTTTACCTTTCCGGGTACGGATGATCCATTCCGGTATCGTTCCTTTCAGTGGACCAGGGACTACAAGTTTCTGCTTTTTCAAAGCAATTTTGAACCCATATGGAGATATTCCGGGAATGCAGATTATTACCTCTACTCCATGGACAACAACAGCCTGACTGCCATCGTGAAAGGAGCCTTCACCGCAGAAGTTTCACCCGACGGGCTAAAGGTGGGATACGGGAAGAATGGCAATCTTTTCACCTTTGATCTGGCCACGGGGAAACATACACAGCTTACCACCGATGGAGCTGATAAATATTACAACGGCCGTTTTGGTTGGGCCAACGAGGAGGAGTTCGGCCTGGTGCAGGCCTGGGAGTGGTCGCACGACAGTAAATACATGGCCTTCTGGCAGACAGACGAACGGGAGGTTCCGGTCTATCGCCTGACCGATTTTTCGGGTCAGCATCCCGAATATATGGAGGTTCCTTATCCCAAGGTGGGCGACAATCCCCCCGTGGAGAGACTGGGGCTTATCAATACCGTTGACGGGAGCAGAAAATGGCTGGACTTTGACCCGGAGGGTGGTTATATGCCCAGGATCTACTGGACTTCCAGGGAAAATACCCTGGCGCTTGTCTGGATGAACCGGGCCCAGGATCACATGAAATTGTACCTGTTTGATGTGGTGACCGGAAAGCAGTCCATGATCCTGGAGGAGAAAAATGAAGCCTGGATTGATATTTTTGACTTTTTTGCCGGGGAACTGCACCTTTTCTACTTTCCCCGGGAGATGAACTCCTTCTTCTGGATCTCCGACCGCGATGGGTATTCACACGTCTACCAGTATGATTATGAAGGAAATGTGCTGGGACAGGTCACCAGTGGTGCTTACGATGTGGTGTCTGTGAAAGCCATTGATCCTGCCAGAAAAACCCTGTACTACCTCTCCTGTGAAATCTCCCCGATGGAACGCCATCTCTACAGCGTGAAATTTAATGGAAAGGGAAAAAAACAGATCACCACAGCGGCGGGCAACCACCGGGTTGATGTGGCTCCTGCAGGCCGTTACTTTATGGACAGCTACTCCAGTATAAACACCCCTTCGATCATAGACCTCCGGGATGACAAGGGGAAGCTGATAAAGAATCTGGCCGGGCACCAGGGTGCTCTGGACCACCTGGAGAAGTATGAATATGCCCCGAGGGAACTATTCACCTTTACCACTTCGGACGGACAACAAATCGATGGATATGTGATCAAACCCATGAATTTTGATCCCGGGAAATCCTATCCGCTACTGCTTGCCGTGTATGGCGGACCAGGATCCCAGGGGGTATACAACAGCTTTGAAAGCAGCTCCTGGAACCAGTACCTGGCTCAACAGGGATACGTGGTGGTCAATATAAACAACCGGGGTAATGGCGGATATGGAAGCGCCTTTGAAAAGGTAGTCCATAAGCAGCTGGGCAAATGGGAGACCCACGATTTTGCTGAAGCAGCGCTCTACCTCTCCCAAAAATCCTGGATCGACCGTGAGCGGATTGGTATCATGGGACATAGTTTTGGAGGTTTCTCCGCCGGCATGTCCCTGCTTCTCCATCCCGAGGTATTTAAGGCAGGAATTGTGACGGCAGCCATTTCCGACCACCGCAATTACGATTGTGTACTAACCGAGAAATACATGGGGCTGCTCGAGGGGAACGAAGAGGGCTACGAGAACAGCTCCATGGTCGCGCTGGCTGAAAAGCTGGAAGGCAACATGTTGCTGGTGCATTCCCTGATGGATGATAACGTACACCCCCAGAACACCTTTCAGCTGGTTAACGCCCTGATCGATGCCGGTAAAAACATCGACCTGAAAATCTATCCCCCCGGAGCCCACGGGGTAGCCTATGATATGAACAGCCAGATGCACCTCTACCAGGTGTACCTCGACTGGCTGAACAAGAATCTGAAAGGGACTGAATAGACCGAAGCGTATGAATCTCCGGATCCTGTTACTTAGCATTTCCATTCTGATGTCAGGCTGCATCACTGTAGAGCTGTGTGATGAAAGCTACGATTCGGAGCTGGTAGCCAGGTTTAAAACAGAGAAAGAAGGGGTAATATCAGACAGCACGGTGAGTTCCCTGACCCTTTACGGGATTCGGGAGGGCTTGCCTGACAGTCTGTTATACAACTCTATATCCGCATCGGGTTTTGAGGTGCCCCTGGATCCCGGCCATAACTATTCCAGGTTTGCCATTCAGGTGGATACCCTGTATGACACCCTGACTATCTTCCATCGGCATGAGATCTATCTGATCTCCTACAGCTGTGGTTTCGGGAGCCTGTTCACCCTGGAAAAGCCTGCCGTATCGGGCAGCGGGATCATCAAGAAAGATAGCATTCTGGAAGAGACCATTGATGCTGTATATGAAAGTAATGAAGAACATATCTGGCTATTTCTCTAGGGCAACTGTGTTGCTGCTGGCACTGATCCTTTTCTCTCCGGCACGGGGACAGGATACCCTGCGCACTTTCGGTCCCCGTTTCGGCATCGACCTGGCCCGTTTTATCTATATTCTGGCAGATCCGTCGGAGGCCGGCGCAGAATTTTCTGCCGATTTTGAGATCTATAAGAATATTTATCCCGTGCTTGAACTGGGCTACAGCAGTATTTCCGAGAGTGAAGAATTATTTGATTACCAGGCAAGCGGGCTTTATTTCCGGGGAGGGATCGATTATAATATCCTTCCCCGAAAGAACCGTTCCGCACATCACAGCATTACGGTGGGTTTTCGCTATGGCATAAGTCCGTTCACCCACCGCATTGAAAATATGTTAATTCATAACAAGTACTGGGGCGACTACCAGCCCGGTCCCTACGAGAACAGTCTGACGGGGCACTGGCTGGAACTGGCGGGAGGGATGAAAGCGGAGGTGCTTCCCAATTTCTTCCTGGGATGGTCGGTCCGGTACAAATTACTGCTGAACGAGAACATGGACCCGCTTCTGGTTCCGGAGCTTATTCCCGGCTTCGGAAGCGGCGGAGAGAAAAGGTCCTTCGGATTTTCCTACTCGGTTTTCTATAAAATTCCACTTATTAAAAAATAAAATCAATTAACGCATATGAGCTACCTGGCATCTACTACACGTTACGATCAGATGAAATATAATCGCTGCGGTCACAGCGGACTACTCTTACCAGCTGTTTCGCTGGGACTTTGGCACAATTTCGGAGGAGGGGCTGACTTTCAAAAGATGAAGGATATACTGCTCAGAGCCTTCGATCTGGGGATCACCCACTTTGACCTGGCCAATAATTACGGCCCCCCTCCCGGAAGTGCCGAATCAAACCTGAAGCACATTCTGCAGGGGGAACTGGCCCCGCACAGGGACGAGTTGATCATCTCCACCAAGGCGGGCTATCTGATGTGGGAAGGACCCTACGGGGAGTGGGGAAGCCGGAAATACCTGCTGGCCAGTCTGGACCAGAGCCTCCGGAGGATGGGGCTCGATTATGTGGATATCTTCTACTCACACCGCCCCGACCCGGAGACCCCTCTGGAGGAGACCATGATGGCTCTTCACACGGCTGTGCAGCAAGGAAAGGCACTCTATGCAGGGATCTCCAACTACAATAAACAGCAGACCGAGAGGGCCGTTGACATACTGGAGGGTCTGGGGACCCCCTGCCTGATCCATCAGCCCCGCTACAATATGTTCGACCGCTGGGTGGAGGAGGGTTTGCTGGAGGTACTGGAGAAACGGGGGGTGGGCTGCATCCCCTTCAGTCCACTGGCCCAGGGCCTGCTGACCGACCGTTATCTGGATGGAATTCCCGCAGGTTCCAGGATCGACAGCGAAAGTATTTTCCTGGGTAAGCAAGACCTGGATCCCTCCACCATGGTTAAGATCAAGGCACTGAATCAGCACGCAGAGCAGCGCGGACAGTCGCTGGCCCAGATGGCTCTGGCATGGATCCTGCAAAAAAAGCAGGTTACTTCAGTTCTTATAGGAGCCAGCTCTGTGCAGCAGCTGGAAGCCAATGTGGCCACCTTGCACAAACTGGACTTTAACAGGGATGAACTGGCCTATATAGATAATATCCTGGCTTGATCCTACTGCTGCTCCTGTATGGGATTCGAAGCTCCATTTATTCTGCCTGAGCCCCTGAAAAGCTCAAAACGGCTCTCCTGGACCCTGGGCGGCCAGTGATTGTTATTTAAATCGCAGTCGGCTGTCTCCAGATAGGGATCCAGGGTAACACCGGAAAGCTCCTTCTCCAGCAAAAACACCTTGGAAGTCCTGAGATTGTCCTGGTTCCAGATCAGAGCCGGAACTCTGACCAGCTCGCGGCTACCATCCTTGTATTCAAACTGTATGATCAGAGGCATCACCATTCCGCCCAAATTGGAAAAGTCCAACTGGTAGACAAAACCCTTCATGGCCCGCCAGGACTTCTCCGTTTCAGACATGGAACGCTGATAATGCAGGGTAGCTTCCACATCTGATTCATCCGGAGCAAAAGGGTCATAATCATTATAAAAATCTTTCATGGCAGGATCTCTCTCCACCATGGATTGCATGCTGGCACGGTTGCGCTGTACGGCAATCTCTTCTGGCAGGGCTTCTGCCTCCTTCTTCCTGAGAGCCTTTTCTTCGGCCGGATTTCCCGAAGAAAGCTTCATGGCAGTCACCTTGTCAAGCGAGATATCCACATGATCGGTACCATAGAACCAACCTCTCCAGAACCAGTCCAGGTCCACTGCCGAGGCATCCTCCAGGGTACGGAACAGGTCCTCCGGCGTGGGATGCTTGAACATCCATCGCCGGGCATACTGCTTAAATGCATAATCGAACAGCTCCCTGCCCATGATGGTCTCCCTGAGAATATTCAGGCCGGTGGCCGGTTTTTCGTACGCATTGTTGTTAAACTGTCTGATCAGGTCCCCCTGGGTCATAATGGGGGAGATATTGGACTTATCCCCTTTCATATAAGACACGATATCGGCCGGTCGGCCACTGGGGGATGGATGATCGTGATCCCATTCCCGTTCGGCTATCCCCTGGAGAAAGGTGTTCAAGCCCTCGTCCATCCAGGTCCACTGACGCTCGTCGGAATTGACGATCATGGGGAAAAAGTTGTGACCCACTTCGTGTATGATAACCCCGATCATCCCCCATTTGGTTCTCTCTGAATAGGTGCCATCGGCCAGCGGACGGCCTCCGTTAAAACAGATCATCGGGTACTCCATACCAATCTGGTCGGTATGCACCGAATAGGCCACCGGATAGGGATAGTCAAAGGTGTGTCTGGAATAAACCTGCAGGGTATGGGCCACCACCCTGGTGGAGTATTTCTCCCACAAAGGATTCCCTTCTTTCGGATACAGGGAGGTGGCCAGCACTTTTCGCTCCCCGAACTGCACGGCCATGGCATCCCAGATAAATTTGCGGGAACTGGCAAAGGCAAAATCCCTCACATTATCGGCATGAAATTTCCAGGTAAGTTTGGATTTTGACCTCTTTTTCTCCGCAGACCGGGCCTCCTCCTCCGTAACAATAAGGACAGGCTGGTCCAGGGAGTTCCGGGCCTTCTCCAGGCGCTCCAGCCGGGTTTCCGAAAGCACCTCCTCTGCATTCACCAGCACCCCCGTGGCTCCAACCACATGATCGGAGGGTACGGTAATTTCCACATCGTAGTTCCCGAAGGGTAGTGCAAATTCAGATCTCCCGGTAAACTGGTGGTTTTGCCAGCCCTCCAGCTCACTGTATACGGCCATCCTCGGAAAGAACTGTGCGATAGTGTAGATATAATTGTTGTCTTCCGCGAAATACTCCATTCCCGAGCGTCCTCCTCCGTCCTTAAAACGGTCATTCACCCTATACCACCAGCGGATTTCCAGCTCCGTTTTTCCTCCCGGTTCGAGGGGTTCCGGCAGATCAATGCGCATCATGGTATAGTTGATGGTATAGGACAGCCCGGATCCCGAACCATCCCCCACATATTCGATTTTAAATCCCCCGTCGAATTCACTTAAAAACATCCCCATGTAATAGGGATGCATGCGCTGACCCAGGCTCATGGGCATGCTCAGCCTGCTGAGGCTCTCTTTCTGTCGCACATTCTGATCCAGCTGTACCCAGAGATAATCCAGTTTATCGGGCGAATGGTTGATATACTCGATCTGCTCCTCACCCCTGATTTGCTGCTTTTCATCGTCCAGTTCGATGGCGATCTTATAGTTGGCCTGCTGCTGCCAGTAAAGCTGTCCGGGCGCTCCTGAACCGGTTCGGTAGGCGTTGGGGGTGTTAAATTCGGTACGCATCTGCCTGAACTGGTTCTTTGAAGGGTCCATCTTCTCCTGGGCCAGCAAGGAAACTGCCAGAAGGCCGATCATCAGAATAGTCGTAAATCTTTTCATCCTAAGCATCCTTTAAACACTCCAAAGTTAATAAAAGATTTGCCATATTTGCTTGAGCTAAACTTGCTTATGTTACACCAGAAAAAGGGAATATTTCCCGGATTGCTCCTGCTTTTCCTGCTGATCTCCGGAGGCTGGTTACTGCATGAGTTTTATGTGAGTCTGACCGAAATCCGTTATAATCCACATACCGAGCGATTTGAAGTTTCCATGAGGATATTTCCCGATGACCTGGACCGGGCCTTACTGGAGCGAAGCGGGCTCCATACCCATCTGGCCACCGAACTGGAACATTCCTTTGCCGACAGTCTCCTGAGCCTTTATATCCTGGAAGATTTTGCCCTGGAGGTAAACGGAGAAAAACTCTCCCTGAATTACCTGGGAAAAGAACCCGAATCGGATGCCATCTGGTGCTACCTGGAATCCTCCAGGGTGAGTGCTCCTGAAACCATCACCGTACAGAATGCCATTCTTATGGAGTACTTCCCCGACCAGCTTAATATGATCCAGGTCTACCTGGGAAAATGGAACAAAGGGCTCATGCTCGATCGCGATCAAAGGAGCGGCAGGCTGCTAATCCCGGGCAGCTGATTAATCCAGTTCCAGTTTGAGTTGCTCCAGCTGCCTGTTGATATAAGCCAGTTCTTCATCCGATACATGCAAGTTAAGCGCAGCGGCATTCTGCTTCACCTGCTCGTCGGTCCTTGCACCCACCAGTGCCACGGTAATCCCCGGCTGGCGAAGGGTCCATGCAATTACCAGTTGAGAAAGTGTGGCACCCTTCTCCCCGGCAAGGGGCTTGATCTTCTCCAGGAACTTATTGGTCCTGATCAGGTTATTGATCTTGAAATGAGGTGTTTCAGGACGGTTATCTCCGGGGGCAAAAGGATAGTCAGGCGTAATTTTCCCGGTGAGCAGTCCTCGCTGAAGCGGACTGTAGGCCAGGATTCCGCAGTTGTTTTCGAGGCACCAGGGCACCACATCCTGCTCAATCTCCCTGTGGACCATGCTGTAGGGAACCTGGTTGGAGCTGAGTTCCACCACCGACCTGGCCTGGTCCATTTGTTCCACGGAATAATTGCTGACCCCGGCAGCCCTGATCTTTCCCTGCTCCATCAGTATTCGGAAAGCCTCCATGGCCTCCTCAATGGGGGTGGTATGATCGGGCCAGTGAATCTGGTAGAGATCAATGTAATCGGTTCCCAGGCGCTTCAGGCTCTCTTCGCATTCAGCGATCAGGCTGTCACGCCCGGAATATTTATAAATATCCCTTTGGACTCCGCTATTGTCATTGGTTGTAAAAAAATACTCCCCCTTTTTTCCCTCCCAGCGCATACCGGCTTTGGTCAGAATCTCATACTTGTCACGCTTCCCCTTTATGGCTTCGCCAATGAGCTCTTCAGACTGCCCAAACCCGTAAATGGGGGCTGTATCCAGGGAGCTTATCCCGTAGTCGAGACAGGCACGGATTGCTTTTAAGGAATCTTTCTTTTCGGATCCCCCCCACATCCATCCTCCGATGGCCCATGCTCCTAGTGCAATGGGAGATAGCTGCAAAGCGGATAAACCTAATCTTCTCTTTTCCATAATCAGTTGCTTTTTTTGTAGTGATTTACAAAAGCCCGGGGCAAATAGTTTTCATAGCTCAGACAAACCTCCCTGGAAAACTGAATGGCCGTTGCAATCAGTTCCTCCCACTGACCCTGGTTTAATGACTGTATCATTTCCCTTCTGTACCCCCTTTTCCACAAGCCATACAGGAGTCCTGCATTGAAAGTGTCACCGGCACCAATGGTGCTTAACGGCTCGATGCGCTCCACCTCCATATGAAAGCTGAGCGAAGGGGTACGAAGATGAACCCCTCCGGCATTGGCGGTATATACCAGGACACTGGTATGGGCGCCGAGCACTTTCCAGGCGGCATCGGGATTTTTTGTATCAAACAAATTGACCAGGTCCTCATCGGAGGCCCTGACCAGGGTGGAGTAGCCCAGATTTTCCCTGACCAAAGGGATCAGCTTATCTCTCTCCGCAGCATGACTGCTTCGGAAATTCGGATCATACAAAATGGTGACACCTGCCCGTTTTGCTTTCTCGAGCAAGTCCATGACCCTGTGGCGAATACCTGGATTCAGGGAATAGAACGAGCCAAACATTAAGAGATCATCCTTCTGAAATTCAGGAAATTCCACCGAGAGGCGCTGAGAGGGATAATCCTTATAAAATTCGTATTCGGCATCCTTGTGATCATTCAGAAATGCGAGGGCCACAGCCGTTTGCCCGGGGCTGTACCTGGAAATGTAAGTGCTTGCCACCCCATTCTCTTCCATAAACTGAAGGATGATATCCCCCACCTTGTCTTTACCCGTTTCACTGATAAAATGGATAGGTGCCCCCAGACGGCCCAAGGTGACGGAGGTATTAAAGGCAGAACCACCCGGTTTGGCTGTCTGAGGTTCCACTCCTTTGAAAATAATGTCGAGAAGGGTCTCTCCTACGGCATAAATCTTTTGCATAAACCTCCTATTTTACAAGTCGTGAAATGGCTTTAAATTCTTCAGTGCCAGCAAGCCTTGCAAGTTCAAACAGGAGCGATTCGCAGGTGGTGATCACAGCCCCTTCGGCACGCATCCGTTCTACTGCCACGCGCTTGTCCTCAGGCTTGCGGGAAGAGATACAATCCTCGACCACCACCGCGGCGTATCCTGTGGCCAGCAGATCAACCACGGTTTGCAGCACACAAACATGTGCCTCAATTCCGCCAACGATGACCGTACGGGACGTTTTGAAGGCCGTGGTCTGCATCACTGCAGGTTCATCGCAGCAGGAAAAGGAAATTTTCTCTATAAGCGGCTCCTGATCCAAGCGTGCAGCCAGCGCTTCTACGGTGGCCCCCAAACCTTTGGGGTACTGCTCGGTGAGCACCAGCGGAACCCCCAATACACGCATTCCCTCCAAAAAAATGCTGATCTTTTTGAGCAGAGCCTCCTTCTGATCCATATGTGAGAAAAGCTTCTCCTGCACATCAATAATCAAGGCCGCAGCATTCTCCCTGTTAATCCTCATTTCCGGCCTCCCTTGATTTCTCCCCCAGATATCCTCCGTGGTGGCGGCGGGCATAGTCCCTGGGGGTAAATCCAATTCTCTTCATCATGAGAACCACCAGCACATCACCGATCACTGCCATGGCAGTAGCCGAAGTGGTTGGGGTAAGCCCCAGCGGACAGACTTCGGCCGGGTTTCCCGTATAAAGTACCAGTTTTGATTCCCTGGCCAGGGGACCTTCCGGATTACCCGTGATAATCACCACCGGAATCCCGGCATGCAGTGCATGAGCCAGCTCGACCAGTTCAAGGATCTCCCTGGTCTTTCCGGAAT
The DNA here is from genome assembly GCA_029210725.1 of Bacteroidales bacterium. Taxonomy (NCBI): domain Bacteria; kingdom Pseudomonadati; phylum Bacteroidota; class Bacteroidia; order Bacteroidales; species Bacteroidales bacterium. The sequence goes on from JARGFM010000004.1 coordinate 170,068, forward strand.
TGGACAGAACCAGGAGTATATCATTTTCCCGGATAATACCCAGATCTCCGTGCTGGGCTTCGCTGGGATGAAGAAACAGGGCCGGAGTTCCAGTGGAACTGAACGTGGTGGCCATATGATTGGCCACATGACCCGCCTTTCCCATTCCACTGGCTATGACCTTGCCTCCCCTCTGGTGAACTTTCTCATATATTAATTCAACCACCTCCTCATAATCGGTACTTATTGGAATGGATCGAATGGCTTCCGCCTCCTGATCCAGCACCCTTCTGATTTCTTCTCTGCCGGTACTGCTCATTTCTTTGCTTATCTGGTCAGCAAAGGTAATATAAAAGCAGAAAAATGTTAAACCTACTGTTCGTTTTCGGAGAACTCCTTGATCAGAGCATCAGTGGTAAGCACCCGTGCATAGGAGCCCTGCAGGCTACTGAGAGTGGAGAAGTGGACACTTTTTGCCGGGATGATATGCTCTTCGAATTGCAGGGCCCTGGCAGCACATGCATCTGAAGCAACCAGGCAGCTGTATCCCAGGTCGTGTGCAGCCCTCACGGCAGCCTCCAGGCACATATGGGTTTGCATTCCGCAGATCACCAGTTGCTCCACCGAATCCTTCTGAATCAGCTCCAGTAGTCCGGTCCCCATAAATGCATTGACCTGGTCTTTGGAAATAACCGGTTCATTGCCCTGAGGCTTGACAAAGGGATGAATATTCCCTCCCGGTTCGAAATTATGGCGCACATGGTAAACCGGCATCTTATTCTGCCTGAAATGGTCCAGCAACAGACCGGCATTCATTCCGGCCAGCTCCGGATTTTCCAGCTGCATCCTCCCTCCCGGAAAGTAGAATTCCTGAATATCGATGACTAAAAGCCCTGTTTTCTGAGCTGTCAGAGAAACGCTTAGCGGAAGGAGCAGGAATAAAAAAAAGGTATATCGTCGCCACATATCCGGCCAATTTACGGAAATGAGAAGAACCAATCAAGAGAAAGCACGATGTAAATATGCAACACAAACAGGGGGGTGTGTGTTGAATTTTATCTTTTTTTTGACTTTACCCCTATTTATTATGGGGGTCTTATTTATATTTTATCTATTTATTTACTTTATACTCTATTTTAATTAGGGGTAGTAAGAAATATTTATACTTTTGTTTCGGTTTATAATTAATCTCACTTAAAAAATTACAGTTATGAAAAGAACCCATTTAACCGCAGGAGTTCTGATGCTCCTTATTGCCTAACTGATATCAATCCCCTCCAGGCTGCATGCCCAGCAGGTTTCATCTTCACCCTTTAGTGTGGGAGGCGACTTTGTCAGCTCTTACCTCTGGCGGGGCACCAGGTTCGGAACCGGTCCTGCCATACAACCCTATGTGGAGTTGAGCCTGGGAAATTTTTCAGCGGGCGGCTGGGGCTCCTACTGTTTCACCACCAATGAAGCAGCCGAAGCCGACCTCTATCTCTCCTATGGCTTCGACTTCGGTCTCAGGATCGGGGTAACGGATTATTACTTCCCGGGAAGCGACTATTTCGACTATTCCGCAGAAAGCGGAAACCATGCCTTTGAGGTAAATCTGGGCTATGAGATTAAGGGTCTGTCCCTTTCGGCCAACTATTTCCTGAATGAAGCAGGTGGCGCAGGAACTGCAGGGGGTGATCTGTATTTCGAAGCCGCCTATGGCTTTGATTCCTTCTGCTTTGTCCTCGGAGCCGGAAACGGGTGGCATACCATGGAAGTCACTGCCGGTGAGTCAGATTTTAATATCTGTAACATCGGGGTGACCGCTTCCTCCGAGATCCAGGTAACGGACTCCTTCTCCCTACCGCTTAGCGGAGCCCTGATCCTGAATCCGGACACAGAGCAATTCCATGTTGTTATTGGCAATTCATTCTAAAATACAGAATCCATGAAAAAAATTGAAGCAATCATTCGAAAGACAAAATTTGAAGAGGTCAAAGAAACCCTACACAACAACGGTATTGAGTTCTTCTCGTTCTGGGATGCCAGGGGCGTGGGGATGGCCCGGGAAAGCCGGGTATACCGGGGTATTACCTATGATACAAGCAGTATTGAACGGCTTTACCTGGAGATTGTAGTCCGTGACGTAAATCTGGAAAAAACCATTCAGGCGCTGCTGGACTCTGCAGCCACCGGAAAGGTGGGCGACGGGAAGATTTTTGTTTCTACACTGGATGAGAGTATCCGAATCCGCACCGGTGAGAAAGGGGATGAATCGCTCTATATAAAAGACTGATTAGCTAAGTATTAACAGAATTAAACAAGCATATTATGGAAGATATTACAACCGTCGTTTCTGAATTTGCCGTTTCCATCGACACCATATGGATTCTGATTGCAGCTGTCCTGGTAATGTTTATGCAGGCTGGATTTGCTCTGGTCGAAGCAGGCTTCACCAGGTCCAAAAACACCGCAAATATATTGATGAAGAACCTGATGGATTTCTCCAATGGATCTCTGATCTTCTACATAATGGGATATACCCTGATGTATGGAGAGGATATAGGTGGTTTTATGGGAAAAATCTCTCTCTTTTTCGGAAGTAATGAGATTAACAGCGTTCCTGATAAAGCATCGCTGATGTTTCAGACCGTATTTGCAGCTACCGCTGCTACTATTGTTTCGGGAGCAGTTGCTGAACGAACCAGGTTTTCCACCTATCTGATCTTTAGTATGGTCATTACGGCTATTATCTATCCCATTTCCGGCCACTGGATCTGGGGTGGTGGCTGGCTCTCCGGCCTGAGCACACCCTTCCACGACTTTGCCGGATCCACCGTGGTCCATTCAGTGGGGGCCTGGGTTGGATTGATGGGAGCCATTGTCATCGGTCCCCGCCTGGGTAAATATAGCAGCGATGGAAAAGCCAGAGCCATTCCCGGACAGAACCTGGCCTTTGGCGCGCTGGGTGTCTTCATCCTCTGGTTTGGCTGGTTCGGCTTCAATCCCGGATCACAACTGGCCGCGGCCGGCAGTGAAAATGCCTCTGCCATCTCTCATATCTTCGTGACCACCAACCTGGCGGCAGCAGCAGGGGCTGTTGCGGCGATGGTTCTTACCTGGTCCAAATACAAACGGCCCGGACTCTCCCTGACACTGAACGGGGCCCTGGCCGGACTGGTAGCCATCACGGCAGGATGCGATGTAGTCAGTCCGGGAGGTGCAGTCATCATCGGACTGCTTGCCGGTATCCTGCTGGTTTTCGGTGTGGAATTATTTGACAGGGTCCTGAAGATAGATGATCCTGTGGGTGCCGTCTCGGTACACGGACTCAATGGCGCCCTGGGTACCATCATGGTTGGGTTTTTCAGTACCAGCAACGGTCTCTTTTACGGAGGGGGTGCTGCCCGGCTGGGATCACAGCTTCTTGGTGTTGCTGCCGTAGCTGCATGGGCCATGGGCCTTGGCTTCATCTTATTCTTTACCCTCAAAAAGACCATCGGGGGAAGGGTTTCCCGGCGTATTGAAGAGGAAGACCTGGATATTTATGAACATGGTGAATCTGCCTACAACTAAGCCACCTGCTTCAGCCAATGAGATCATAACTTACGCTCTATGAATCCGGAAAGGGCTGTGTCACTGGATGCGGAACTTTCAATTTATAAGTAATTAACAAAATTATGTGTCAAAAACACAGTATAATAGATAGTGTTTGTTTTGATTCGTAATATTTATAGCTATCTTTGCAGAAACAAACGAAATAATGCCGATCCATTCGAATACCGTTAAAAGGCAGATGTCAAAGAGGATAGCCTGGCCCGGATGAGAATGGTATGAACTGAAATAATGAAAGAGCCGTTCTCAGACCTGGTCGGGAACGGCTTTTCTTTAATGACTTTCAATGCGGGATACGATGGGAACAAAAAGGCCCGAACAGGCCGGATTATACAGAAGCGCATTTGAACATGACAACTGCGGTATCGGATTTGTAGCCGATCTGAAGGGGAGAAAATCGCACCAGATTATTAAGCGCGGACTGGAAACCCTGGTGAATATGACGCACCGGGGAGCGGAAGGGGCTGACAGTAAAACCGGCGATGGTGCCGGAGTGATGATCCAGATACCCCGCGATTTTTACCTGATGCAGGGATATTCGATCCCCCATGAGGGTCAGTTCGGAACCGGACTTGTTTTCCTTCCCAGGGATGCGGGTGAGGCCCGCAAGTGTGAAGAGATTCTGGTCCAGATCATCAGCGATGAAGGAGTAAAGCTGATAGGCTTCAGGGAGGTCCCCAGGGACAACAGTGTCATTGGAGAGATTGCCAGGAAGGCAGAACCTAATATGAAACAGATTCTTCTGGGTGCCGATCTTCCCAGAGAGGAACTGGAGCGTAAACTATATATCATCCGGAAACGGGTCGAAAAGTATATTGCCGGCTCCGAAATAAAGGATAAAGCTCTCTTCTACCTTCCAAGTCTTTCTACCAGGATCCTGATCTACAAGGGAATGCTGACCTCGGAGCAGCTGGGAGAGTATTTCCTGGACCTTCAGGATGAGAGGATGGAAAGTGCCATCGCCCTGGTTCACTCCCGTTTCAGTACCAACACCTTCCCCAGCTGGGACCTTGCCCAGCCTTTCCGGATGCTGGCTCACAACGGAGAGATCAACACGGTGAAGGGAAACCGCTTCTGGATGCAGGCCCGGGAGTCGATACTTAAATCGGATATACTGGGCGACCTGGAAAAGATCTACCCGGTGATCGAACCCAATAAGAGCGACTCGGCCTCCCTGGATAATGTACTGGAATTCCTGGTAATGAGTGGAAAGTCGCTGCCCTATGCCATGTCGATCCTGATTCCCGAATCGTGGAACCAAAAGAACCCCATTTCGCCCGAGCTGAAAGCTTTTTACCAGTACCATTCGACCTTTATGGAACCCTGGGACGGTCCGGCCTCTCTGATATTCAGCGATGGCAGGTATATCGGGGGAATGCTGGACCGGAACGGTTTGCGTCCTTCCCGCTACGTGATCACAAAAGATGACCTGATGGTTATGGGTTCGGAAGTGGGGGTTCAGACTTTCGATCCGGCCGAGATCCGGGAAAAGGGACGCCTGAAACCGGGAAAAATCATCCTGGTGGATGTACAGGAGGGTAAAATCTACCGGGATGAAGAACTTAAAGCTCAGCTTGCCTCTGAACACCCCTATAAGGAGTGGATCGCTAAAAACATGGTGAACCTGGAGGATATTCAGGCAGGTAACATTGTAGCGCCCGGACTGGGTGAAGCCTACAAGGAGTATCTGACCTCCTTTAATTACAGCAGGGAGGATATCGAGACCATTATCAAGCCCATGGCCGAATCAGCCAAGGAACCCATCGGTTCGATGGGGAATGATGTTCCTACCACCGTTCTCAGCAAGAAACCATACAGGCTTTTTGCCTATTTCAAACAACTCTTTGCACAGGTAACCAACCCGGCCATTGATCCCATCCGCGAAGAGTTGGTCATGACCCTGACCGGCTACCTGGGATCCCTGCAGACCAATGTCCTGGACGAGACACCCGATCATGTAAAGATGGTCAAGTTCAAGAGTCCGGTTATCAACAACACTTATTTCCAGGTGGTGAAAAACCTTCGCTATAAAGGCTTTTCCAACCGGGTGATCCCCATCCATTTCGATGCAAGCCAGGGAGCAGCCGGACTGGAGAAGGCCGTGGAGGATATCTGCCTGCAGGCCGAAAAGGCAGTGGATGAGAAGAACAACTATATCATCCTTTCGGACAGAAATATCAGTGAAAAAAGGGCCCCCATCCCATCTTTGCTCGCTGTTTCGGCCGTGCACCACCACCTGATCAATAAGCGAAAGCGCATGCAGATCGATATTGTCGTGGAATCGGCCGAACCACGCGAAGTGATGCATTTTGCCCTTCTGTTCGGCTACGGGGCCAGTATCATCAATCCTTATATGAGCTTTGCTATCATTGAAAAACTGGTTCAAACCAGGGTGATCCAGCAGGATTTTGATAAAGCTCAGGAGAACTATATGGAGGCTGTGAACAAGGGGCTGCTGAAGATCTTATCAAAAATGGGGATCAGCACCCTGCGGAGCTACCGTTCGGCGCAGATTTTCGAAGCGATCGGGATCCAATCTGATATTACAAACCGCTATTTTGAGGGAACCGTTTCCCGTATCGGGGGAATCGGGCTGGAAGAGATCTCTGAAGAGGTCCTGATCCCCCACCGCAAAGCATACTCGGAGGATGTTCATTCCATGATGCTTACCGAAGGAGTTTACTCCTACCGGAAATATGGGGAACAGCACGCGTGGAACCCCGAATCGGTGGCCCTTCTCCAGTGGAGCACCAGGAACAACGATTACCAGAAATATAAGGAATACGCAGCCTTGGTCGATTGCGAAACGGCTCGCCCCGGATTCCTGAGGGGTCTGCTCAAATACAAGCGGAATCCCATCCCTATCGGGGAAGTGGAAGCGGCTGAGAATATCCTGAAAAGATTTGTAACCGGGGCCATGTCCTACGGCTCCATTAGTAAAGAGGCTCATGAGGCCCTGGCCATTGCCATGAACCGGATCGGGGGAAGAAGCAATACGGGCGAAGGTGGTGAGGACCCCGAGAGATTTGAAACCATGGAAAATGGCGATTCGCGCCGCAGTGCCATCAAACAGGTGGCCAGCGGCCGCTTCGGAGTAACCACGCACTACCTGGTCAATGCCGATGAGATCCAGATTAAAGTGGCCCAGGGCGCCAAGCCGGGTGAAGGGGGGCAGCTCCCCGGACACAAGGTGGATAAGATTATTGCCAAAACCCGTTACTCCATTCCTGGTATCACCCTGATATCCCCTCCCCCCCATCATGATATCTATTCCATTGAGGACCTGGCCCAGTTGATCTTCGATTTAAAAAATGTCAACCCGCAGGCCAGGATATCGGTTAAACTGGTATCGGAGACCGGCGTAGGGACCATCGCTGCGGGAGTAGCCAAAGCTTCAGCCGACCTGATAACAATCAGCGGGGCCGAGGGAGGCACCGGGGCCAGTCCCACCTCCTCCATCAAGCATGCCGGATTACCCCTGGAAATTGGTCTTGCCGAAACCCAGCAGACCCTGGTTATGAATAACCTGAGACGAAAGGTGGTCCTGCAGGCCGATGGACAGATGAAGACGGGCCGGGATGTGATCATCTCTGCCCTCCTGGGTGCCGAGGAGTTCGGATTTGCCACCAGTGCCCTGGTGGTGCTGGGCTGCGTGATGATGCGCAAGTGCCATCTGAATACCTGTCCCGTAGGGGTTACCACCCAGAATGAAGAGTTAAGGAAAAGGTTCCGGGGGAAGGCCGACTTTGTAGAAAACTTCTTCCGCTTTGTAGCGGAAGAGGTACGTGAACATATGGCTGAACTCGGCTTCCGCTCTTTTGAGGATTTAGTGGGCCGGTCGGATCTTCTCGAAAGGGATCAGTCGGTTACCCACTGGAAAATTAAAAACCTGGACCTGAGCGACCTGACCGCCTTCCTGCCTGAATCAAAAAAGAATGCCCTGCACCGGACCGAAGAGCAGCAGCATAAACTGGAGGGAGTCATCGACCAAAGTCTGATAGAAGAGGCGAAACCGGCCCTGGAAAACGGGGAAGCGGTGACCATCCATAAGTCCATCAAAAATACCGACCGTACCACCGGTGCGATGCTTGCAGGAACCATTGCCAGAGAATATGGAGGAGAAGGGCTGCCCGATGGCACCATCAAAGTGAGGTTTGCCGGTTCGGCCGGACAGAGCTTCGGGGCCTTTCTGGTGAAGGGTATGGAGTTCTACCTGGAGGGTGATACCAACGATTACCTCGGGAAAGGTCTGGCGGGCGGCCGCATCATTGTAGTCCCTCCCGATGGCTCCACCTTTGAATCGGACAAGAACATCATAATCGGGAATACGGTTCTTTACGGAGCCACCAGGGGAGAAATCTTTATTTCCGGAGTGGCCGGTGAGCGTTTTGCTGTCCGGAACAGCGGAGCGACCGCCGTGGTGGAGGGTGTGGGTGACCACTGCTGCGAATATATGACCGGTGGCCGGGTGGTGGTTTTGGGAAAGACCGGGAGGAACTTTGCTGCAGGGATGAGCGGAGGTGTGGCATATGTGCTGGATGAAGAGGGTGATTTTGATTACTACTGCAACATGGGAATGGTGGAGCTTTCCCTGGTGGAGGATCTGAATGATAAGAAGGAGCTTTCCGACCTGATTGCCAGTCATTATGAACATACAGGCAGCCGGGTAGCCGAGAAGATACTGACCGGCATGGAGGAGTATATGGAACGTTTTATAAAAATAACCCCCTACGAGTACAAAAAGGTACTTATGGAGATGGCGCTGGAAGAGACCCGGAAGAAACTGGCCAGCGTGGAGAAAGATGTGGAAATGATGAGCGATCTGTAAAAGAATAAACCATGGGTGATCCTAAAGGATTTTTAAAAATAAAGAAAAAACCAGCCGGAAACAGGCCGGTTCATGAGCGTACGGACGATTATTCCGAAGTAGAACAGGTGCTCAATTCCGAGGACCGTCAGCTCCAGGCATCCCGGTGTATGGATTGTGGCATTCCTTTTTGCCACTGGGGCTGCCCGGTGGATAACCTGATTCCCGAGTGGAACGACCTGCTTTACCGGGGCGACTGGAGAGGGGCCAGTGAGAGGCTGCACCATACCAATAATTTTCCGGAATTTACCGGAAGAATCTGTCCCGCTCCCTGCGAGCACTCCTGTGTGCTGAACATTGACGGGGATACGGTTACCATCAGGGAAAATGAAGCCGCAATTGTGGAGAAAGCCTTCGCTGAAGGGTATATCAGGCCCAATCCACCCAAACTTCAAACTGGAAAAAAAGTAGCTGTGATCGGCAGTGGACCGGCCGGTATGGCGGCTGCCGACCAGCTGAACCGGGCCGGTCACTCCGTTACTCTTTTTGAAAAAGACCGGAAGGCCGGCGGATTGCTGCGATATGGCATCCCCGATTTCAAACTGAACAAGCATACCATCGACCGAAGGCTGAAGATCCTGATGGTTGAAGGCATTGAGATAAGAACCGAAACCGAAGTGGGGAAAGACATCTCCGGAGAAGAATTGCTGAAAAAATACGATGCGATCTGCCTGGCCATCGGCGCCATGAAACCCAGGGATCTGGAGATTGCCGGAAGAGAGCTGGACGGGATTCACTTTGCCATGGACTACCTGACCCAGCAAAACAAAGTAAATGATGGAGCCTATGTGGCCTACGACAACCGGATTACCGCCGAAAACCGGCGTGTCCTGGTCATTGGCGGGGGCGATACAGGCTCCGATTGTGTAGGGACCGCCATCCGGCAGGGAGCCTTAAGTGTCACCCAGATTGAAATCCTGCCCGAACCGCCGGAGCAGCGTTCCATCGATAATCCATGGCCTTACTTTGCCAAAACACTGAAGACTTCCACCTCGCACGAAGAGGGCTGTGAGCGAAGATGGAGCCTCTCCACTCTCCGTTTCCTGGGGATGCAGCAGCGGGTGACTCATGCCGAGGTACAGGAGGTCTCCTGGGAGAAGCTGAACGGCAGTTTTCAAATGAAAGCGCTGCCCGGAACCAAAGAACAAATTGAAGCCGACCTGATCCTGCTGGCCATGGGATTTGTACACCCTGTTCACGAAGGTTTACTGACCGAACTGAATATTTCCCTGGACAGCCGGAAAAATGTACTTGTCGATCCATCCATGGCCACCAATGTAAAGAAAATATTTGCCGCAGGGGATGCTGCCAGCGGGGCCAGCCTGGTGGTTAACGCCATCGCATCGGGAAGAAAGGCTGCCAAAAAGATCGATGAATTTCTGGGGTCAGAATAAATATCTCCATTTTTTTAATACACCCCCCCCCTATTTCGTACTGTTAATTATTTATTTTTTATATTTTTTTATATATACCCCCATTATTATAGGGGTATAAATGCAATAAGTATTATATTTTTGCAGGACCAGTAAAACCTGCATTATGAAAAAACAATAGCTGTTTGCACTTATTGCATTTGGAATCATCTCCCTCCTGGGTATTATTTTCCCCTATAGTTTCGATACCGATGACACCAGCGGGATAAACCAGGGGGATGTGGCATGGATGCTGGCTTCCACGGCACTGGTATTCCTGATGACTCCCGGACTGGGCTTCTTTTACGAAGGGATGGTCAAACCGAAGAACGCGATCTCCACCATCCTTCAAAGCTTTATTGCCATGGGTCTGATCAGCATCCTGTGGGTGGTTTTTGGATTCAGCCTTGCCATTGGGGAAAGTATCGGTCCTGAAGGATTCGGGCTCTTTGGAAATCCGGCCACATACTTTATGTTCAAAGGCGTTGGTGGTGCCCCGGACCCTCAATTCTCGGCAAGCATCCCGCTGGCCCTCTTCGCCCTCTTCCAGCTGAAATTTGCCATCATCACCCCGGCCCTGTTCACTGGTTCCTTTGCCGGGAGGGTTCGCTTTACGGCTCTGATGATTTTTATGGTACTCTTTATGATCTTCATCTACACTCCACTGGCCCACTGGACCTGGCACCCCAATGGTTTCCTGCGGAACTGGGGGGTCCTGGATTTTGCCGGGGGAACTGTTGTTCATATGTCAGCCGGAATGGCTGCCCTGGCGGGAGCCTTCTTTTTTGGTCCGAGGCGCGATTTTGCAAAACCTTCCTACCCGGCCAATATCCCATTTGTGCTGCTGGGAACCGGACTGCTCTGGTTCGGCTGGTTCGGATTTAATGCGGGTTCGGCCCTGGAGGCATCGGATGTAGCGGTTAAAGCCCTGCTGAACACCAATACAGCCTCGGCTTCGGCCATGCTGGTTTATATTTTTTTTGACGGTGTGCGTGTCCGAAAGCCATCGGCGCTGGGAGCCTGTGTGGGCGCCGTGGTTGGTCTGGTAGCCATTACACCGGCAGCGGGGTTTGTGACCGTGGGATCCAGTATGTTTATCGGAGGCTTCGCCGCCATTGCCAGCAACCTGATGATATATTTCTTTTCCCGGAGGGGGGTGGATGATACCCTGGATGTATTTCCTGCACACGGACTCGGAGGCATGGTCGGGATGCTGCTTACCGGGGTATTTGCAGAGGAGGTAGGATTGATCCATGGGGAGACCACCACTTTCCTTTTTCACCTGCTGGCCCTGGTACTGGTTGCTGCCTTTGCCTTTGGCGGTTCCCTGGCGCTTTACTGGATCACCAATAAGATCGTTCCGATGCGTGTCCCCAGTCTCTACGAGGATGTGGGCCTCGACATGAGTCAACATAACGAAAGCCTCTTTTATGAAAATGATGCGAAACTTAAACTCCGAAAAGAAAAATTAAAGAACTACTCGCCCGATTTCTATCCACGCAAACCAGGGAAGTAAGATCATTTCGATAAGTTTTATAACTTGGGGCTGTGTCAAAAGAGACAATCTCTGTTTTGTTTTCGTCATCGGGACACCCTGGTGAGTTGCACGTGATCAACTCTACTTCTCAAGCCTGAACAGACCCAGTGCTTTCCCTTACGATTGTAAGCAGTCCTTCAAGGTGTTAACCTCGATATTGATCTTCAGGCCAAAACGGGAGTTTTTAATACCCCGATCTGGCCCTGCGGGATCTAACAGGGAAAAGCTTGATCCGGTTTCTTCAAGCATCCTTTGATGATCAGATGTCCATTCCATTCCAAGAAAATCGGAGAGAAACAAATAACGTTTCATTGCGGCCTGACTCCTGTTCCTGGACAAATAGTAAAACAGTTTCGGTAGTATAAAAAAGATTGTGTAAACACTCATAAGAGTAGAATTAATGTGATAGCACCGCCCTGCGAAATGAAGCGCAGGCGTAGCCGGAGCGGAATGAAGCAGGGCGGTGCTATCTTCGTAAAATTTTTAAAAACTTTTATTATGAGTGCAAACAAAGTAATCCCAAAGGACTTTTTTAAGCAGTTCAAAAACAAGGAGGACTTTCATTCCTTCTTTAATGACCTTTTTAAACAGGGGGTCGAAGAGATGTTACAAGCTGAATTAGAAGCCCACCTGGGCTATGAAAAATACAGCAAAGAAGGAAATGGTAGTGGTAATAGCCGCAATGGATCCTTCAGTAAAAAAGTCAAGACAGACAACCTTGGAGACATGGTTCTGAACATCCCCAGGGACAGGAACGGGGAGTTTGAGCCACAACTCATTCCCAAAGGACAACGCATGAGTGATAAGCTTGAGGAAGCTATTACAGGCATG